>JBDSPC010000041.1:0-7074 GCA_039914485.1 Nocardioides sp. | reverse complement strand
GTCCCCCGTTAACACGCAGCCCAACGCAGACGCATGGAAGCAGACAGCGCCGGGAGCGTGTCCGGGGGTGTGCAGCACCCGGAGGGCGATTCCGGCGACCCGGATCTCCTGTCCATGTCGGAGATCGGCGTCCCAGACCTCGAGCGGGTGGGTCAACTGCCAGACCGTGCTGGCACGGTCTCCCGAGGACGAGGGCTGGATCTCCGAGGGTGGAGCCACGCCATCAGGCCCCGCGACTGATGTCGGCCAAGACCCCTGAACCAGTCCTCGCGCGACGACTGGACCCGGGTTCGTCTGCCCCCGGCGCCCCCCACGACTGGGGTCTCGTGCCACCCCCACTCCACTAGGCCTCCCCAATTTCGCAGCGGGTATCCACAACCGCATCCGGTCTGGCTAGCATGCGCCTAGCTCGTCGTCGGTTGTCCCCGCACTTGGAGACATCTGTCGGCGTTTTTGCGACTCATGACGGTTTCCGACTCAGGGACGGGTGGACTGATGCTGCGAATCACACTGATCAACGATGATGAAGTCATTGCGCGCGGAGTCGCCTCGATGCTGCACGACCATGTCGAACACCTTGAGCTGGTCAGCCTGAACGGACCGATCCTCGAGGCGATCGACATCGCGCTCTACGACAGCTTCGGTTCGCCGCGCGACCCTGGATCCGACATTGCGCGACTCCTCGCGGATGCCCGGATCCGCAAGGTCGTCATCTACACGTCGAACTTCCAGCCCTGGCTCGCGACAGACCTGCTCGAGCAGGGCGCCTCCGGCTACCTCTCCAAGAGTCTCCCGAGCGACCAGCTCGTGGCAGCGCTCACCGCCATCAACGAGGGGCACGTGGTGGTGGCACCTCAGCCGACGCACGCGACCGAGGGCAACTGGCCCGGCCACGAGAGCGGACTCACCGAACGCGAAGCCGAGGTGTTGTCGCTGATCTCCATGGGGCTCTCGAACGACGACATTGCCGACCAGCTCGCCCTGTCCATCAACTCGGTCAAGTCATACATTCGCTCTGCCTATCGCAAGATCGACGTGGACTCCCGCACCCAGGCCGTGCTCTGGAGCGTGGCCAACGGCCTGCGAACCGACCCGCTCCCCGATGCCGGCCTCGACCCGACGTCCGTCCCAGAGACTCGCCAGTCACACGAGACCACGGGTCTGGGCCTCGCGAGCGGCGACTGAGCCACGGTCGCAGTGGATCTCAGGACTTCTCAGCCGAAGCCTTTCCGCCCTTGCGGCCGGCTTCCTTCTTCTGGGCCGTGGTCCCGCCCTGACCGCTGTCGGTGTTCCTCTTGCCGGATCCGCTGGCTTTTCCGCCTTAGCGTGAGGACAGCGGGCTGCCTCCGGTGGAGGAGAAGAAGTGGCCGGCATCGCGGTGCTTGTCGGCCACGGCGCGGCTAGTGATGACGGCGCCGACGGGGACGCCGTTCCCCACGGCCGTGGCCACGGCCTTGGCCACGGCGATGATGTCGGGCACGACACCTTGTTGCTCGAAGCCCCAGAACCAGTGTCCGAGCCGGCCGTAGCCGACCTGGATCTCGTCGGCGATGGCCAGGCCACCGTGGCGGCGCACCGCGGCGTACACGGCGTCGAGGTATCCCTCGGGCAGCGGCATCCCGCCGGTGTTGCCGTGGTAGGACTCGCCGATGAAACCGGCCGGCGCTGGCCCGTGCGCCCTCGGGCCAGCAGGGCACATTCAAAGCCCGGAGCAGGTCTCCAGCGGAGCCTTCCCTCCTACATACCCCCCGCACCCGCGACCCCTGGCGACGGCCACATCCCTCGCGCCAAACTGGCAGCAGTACCGCGACCCGCGTAGACAGCTCTCCTCTGTGCTCACCTCCTCGCCAGTGTGCTCAGGCAGTGGCGGCGTCGCGGACCAGTGCGGTGTCGACGAACTGCTCGAACCGGACGATCAGTCCACCGCGGACGATGAAGTGGTGGGCGACGCGCACGGCCAACGGCTTGCCGGTCGTCTTGTGTCGGGCGGTGTATCGCGCCAGCACCACCACGTTGTGACCGTCGACGACGTAGGTGTCGTCATGCGCGGTCCAGTCGTCCCACTCGGCGCCGAGCTTCTCCATGACGTTCGCCGTGACTCCGTCCGGGGTGCGGTACGTGCCGGCCAAGGGGAACCCGGCCATCTCGGTCCACTCCACGTCCGGTGCCAGTGTCGCGCGGAGCGCCTCGAGGTCGCCCGCCGCGGAGGCGAGGTACTGCCGTCGTACTACGTCGGCCGCCGACGTCGGAGGCGATGCGTCCCGGGTCAGCCCCATGTCATCTCACCCTTGGCGACCTTGGTGCCCAGGCCAGCAGCGATCTTCAGCCCGGCGTCCGGGTAGGCCGCCACCAGTGAAGCCTCGGCGTCCGCAGCGGTCGCGGCGTCCGCGACGGTCTTCTCGAACAGCCGCAGGTAGTCGCGGGTGTGGGCGATGGCGGTCAGGTCGGTCGGGGCGTCCGCGATGCGGTGGCCCGCCACCACGAACGAGGGGTCGAGTGCCTCGAGCTCGTCCAGGACGCGGATCCACTCGGCGCGGAGCTCGGGGGTGGCGCTGTCGGCGGTCCACACGTGAAGGCCCTCGAACAACAGAACGCCGCCGATCAACGAACGCGACTCGGGCTCGAACAAGTACCACGCGCGGTCGCCCAGCTGATCGCTGCCGCGGCGTACCTCGACGGATGTGCCGTCGATCGTGAGCACCGAGTCAGTGAGGGGCGTGATGTCGACCAGCCGGGTGGGCAGGTTGGGGCCGAGGTGGGCCCAGGCCTGGAGCTTGCCCTCGTAGCTATGCTGGATGTGCTCGATGACGTCGCCGGGGGCCAGAAAGGACGCTTCCGGGAAGGCGTCGGCGATGACCTCGGCGCCGAAGTAGAAGTCGGGGTCACCGGCGGTGATGACGACCGTGGTGAGTCGTTTGCCGGAGTCGAGCACCTCCGCAACGATCCGGTGCCCGTCGGCGCGGGTGAAGGCCGCGTCGGCGACGAGCGCCTCGGTGTCTCCGGATACCAGCACGCTGGTCTTGTTGAGGGAGCTGTCGGCCGAGTCGATGACGGTGTAGGTGAGCTGAGACATGTCGTTCTCTTCCTCTTCTTCTGGCTGTGACTTGTGGGTCGGTCTGGATGGGCTGGGCTGTTCAGGCGGAGATGCCTGTGGCGTGGTCGTGGTGGTCGAGAGTGGCGCTCAGCTGAGTGGCTGTGCTGGTCGGGCCACCGAGGCGGGCGACTCCTGTTGGCGTGTGAACCAGGAGCGTGGGGAAGGAGGAGGCGCCGAGGTCGCGGGCGCGTGCGAAGTCAGCCGCGGCGCTGGCGGCCGCACCGGCTGAGTCACGTCGAGCGAGGACCGCGTCCGGGTCGAGGCCGTTGGTTTCGGCGATCCGCACGTAGGTCGACGCGTGGGAGAGGCTTCGTCCCTCGACGTAGAAGGCGTGTTGCATCGCTCCGGCCAACACCAGTGCCCGCTCCGGATTCTCTGACCGCAGAGCGGCGAAGCCGATCGCCGCGGCCTCGGAATCCATGACGAACGAACCGTCCTTCGCCAAGCGTCGGTAGCCGTCGCCGAACGTCGCGCCGGTCAGGTCCTCGATGCGCCGGTTCGCCTGCCCCACGTGGGGCAACGCGCCGAGGGGTGCCCGGTTGGCACCAACGAACAGCCCACCGCTGATCACCTCCACCTCAACGCGATCCGCCCGGGCTGCGACGAACTCCCTGAGCGCCGGGCCGAAGCCGTGGCACCAACCGCAGTAAGCATCGAATACGTAGCTGAGACTGGTCGTTGGCATGATTCGTCCTGGGTTCGGCGGTGCGGAGTGTTGCAACATTAGGATCCGCTGGACTGTTGTTCACGGTGATCACGGGAGGATCAATGGTGAAAATGGGACAGTCGACCGAACGCATTCGGCGCGTTAGGTTTGCGCCTCCGACGTCGACGTTCGGCGATGTCGAGGTGAACACCCTCAAGGGCATCCGCGACCGAGGAGGCCCGCGCGAGCACCTTGACATCCAACGCCTCGACTTCGACCTACTGATCCAGGTCGAGAGTGGGACGGCGCTTCATACGGTTGACTTCACCGGCTTCCACCTCGGCCCGGGCGACGTCCTGTGGGTACGCGCCGGTCAGGTCCATCAGTGGGGACGGATCGAGGACATCGAGGGTCCGGTGGTGCTTTTCGGCTCCCACGCGGTCGACGAGCGGACCAACGACCTGATCCGCGCGCAGGCCGTTCGTCCGCGGAATCACTGGGCCGCCGCGGACCTCGCTGAGTCGCCGGTCCAGCCGGCCCTCGGCCTGCTGCGCACCTGCGGCGAGCAGGTTGCGGCCGATCGCGGTGAGCTCCACCAGGCGGCCCTTTCCCACGCCCTGGCCGTGCTCCTCGTTGAGCTTACGCTCGTCGAGCCCCTCGGTAGCACTCTTGCCGTGCGACCTACCCATCAGGCGTATGGCTGGTTCCGCGACCACATCGAGAGACACTTCAGCGCCTGGCACCAGGTGAGCCAGTACGCCGACCGGCTGGGCTACTCGGCGCGTACTCTCAACCGGCTTGCGAGACAGCACACCGGCCTCTCCGCCAAACAGTTGATCGACGAGCGCATCATCCTGGAGGCCAAGCGACAGCTCAGCCACACCGACATATCCGTGGCAGAGATCGCCGCGCAGCTCGGTTTCGACGACGCATCGAACTTCTCGTCCTACTTCCGGAGACACACGACAACAACTCCGGCCACGTTCCGAGCTTCGAGTCGTCACTGAACCGGCGGGGGCCCATGGGAGCTAGTCGCCGATGGCGGTGGCTCGGCTGCAATAAATGTGGCCTGACCTGCGGTGATGGTGGAGGTGAGAGGACTCGAACCACTGACCCTCTGAAGCAGTCAGAACGAGCCCCTCATCTAGGGGAAACTCGGCCCTGCTCGCCCACACACCGTCTGACCTGGGACAACGCTCCGGATCGCGTTCCTCCGGGTCACGATGATACCTCGCGGTCTCGGCCCAGTTCGTCCCGAATAGGGCCAACTGCAATTACAAAGTGCTGCATATCTGCTGCCCTCGAGGCCCACCAAGGATGGCGTTCCGCGAGCCCCTGGGACGAGGGACATCGGCCCTCGACCCTCCCAAGAGATATATGTCATCGACGACCCCGGACGTCAGGACCTCGTGCGCCCAATCCATCCGAGCGGCACGTGCCTTGGATTGCTCAGGTCCCAACAGCATTTGGTGTGCTGATGCATGGCCGCATCTTTGCGCCGCCGTGATTCGACGTAGCGGAACGGCCCCTTCACATCGGAGCCGCCTACAATCCAGAGTGAATACGTGCCTCCGCCAGCCGGGCAACCCATGCTTGGCTCTCACGCTCAGCATCGTTGAGCGCCGTGGAAACGCCCGATGCGTCGGCAACAGCGAACACTTGATTGGCGACGTCGGCGGCGAGGAGGTGCTCGAAGTCGAACGATCCTTCGAATCCGAACCAGGCAACGACCGCACCTGACTGTCTGGCGGCGCGCAGCCACATGACGATCACACGCTCGAGATCGTCGGGCACGTCCAAAAACACGAGATCCAGTTCCGTGCACCGGTAGTCAGATACGGAAACCTCGGTGTCTTCCAGCTGGTATCGACGTATCTCCCCGGGGGGTGTAACACCCTGAGGCGTCAACGGGTCCCCCTCGTCCCCCGATGGCCAGAGTCCGAACAGAATGAGCGTCACAGTCTGGGCATCCCAAGAGATGGCGTCGATAAAACGGCTCATGGCAACAACCCCCACACAGTCGCCTGATTGCCACGAGGCACTACGGCTGACAGGACTCGACCCTGGTACGGACCTTCCTTGGCCACGAAGACGACCACCTGCTTGCCTCCCGCCATCCCCGCGAAGGCACGGGCCGCCGTGTTGCCAATCGTCCAGTCAAAAGTCTTGGCCGGCGACCGAAGTATAGGTGAGGTCAGTTCGGCGAACTTTCCAACCTGCGACGCAAGGCTGCCGGCGTTCTCGATGAGACCCGCTTCCCGCAAGTGGCGAGTCGCGTGCCCGCCTCCTGATCGCATCCCTTGAAAGGCCGAGGCGACGGCGTCGTCAGCGAATCCGATCGCTGGTTTAGCCGCCCGCGCGGCCAAAGCGCCCCTCGCGGCCCGGAGGCTCCACACAACGCTCCGGACACCCCAGGTCCCGGGGAAGAGCATCGACCCCGCCATTGCCGCTTCCCCGGCAGATGCAGGGTGGCACATCTGATCCCCTGAGAACCGAGCGCAGTATGCGGTCTTCGCCACCTGGAGATTTTCGGTCTCCTCGTCGGTAGCACCTGGCCCCTCCATGTGATTTGCGAAGTACTGCTGGCCGAAGCTCATTTCGTCGCCACCCTCGGCGAGGTGATAGTCCAGCAATCCCTGATAGTTCTCCGGGTACTCCGGCAACGAAGGAGCGGGCGGCTGGTCCGGGTAATCCACTCCGTAGGGGCCGGGCTGGCACACACGTGGGCCGGTGTCTGAGATCGCGCAGAGCCCGGTGGGGTCGGAGAGCGTGATGGGGTTGTTCCGGGAGTAGGCGTACGGGTTCAGGGTTTGTGGGTCGTAGGGGGCGAGGACTGGGTCGGGGGTGGTGAGGATGTTGATGGTCGGGGTGTAATTGCGGTGGTCGAGGCGGATGTCGCCTGAGGGGTCGTGGGTTTTGTTGAGGTATCCGCGGGCGCCGGGGGCGAGGCTGACGTTGCCGGTGGGTGCCCCCGATGGCAGGTAGTTGGTGCGCTTGACGCCTGCGTTGTCGCGGGTGAGGCGGATGTTGTGCTGCTGGTCGGCCAGCAGCCAGGTCCAACTGATGCCGGCGCCCTTGGCCTTGTTCTCCTCGGTTCCCACCGGTACACCACCGGGCGTGGTGTAGCCGCGCTGCACGGTGCGGGGCGTGTTCTTGATTCCGGTGAGGGTGATCTCGGTGTCGCCCAGGTAGAAGGTGCTGGTGGTGGCGGGCTTGCCGTTCTTGTGGGTGGTACTACGGCGCAGCAGGCGCATGCCGTCGGCGTCGTAGAGGGCGTCGGTGACCTCGCGGTCGCCAGTGGTCTCTTGGGCCCCGGTGGTCTGCTGGGCGAGGT
>JBDSPC010000039.1:0-3131 GCA_039914485.1 Nocardioides sp. | reverse complement strand
GTAGCCCAGCGTCACCGCGTCAACGCCGCGCTCGTCGGCACCGGCCAGCAGGCGCCGCACCTGCGCCGGGTCGCCGATGGACACGACGTGGTCGAGGCCGGCGAGGGGCGCGCCGACGTCGGCGGTGAGTCCGGCACGCGTGGCGCCGGTGAGCATGCCGGTGGCCACCACGAAGGCGACCCCGATGACGACGGCGAGCGCGGAGGCGACGTACCGACGCGTGTGATGACGCAGTGAGGCGAGGAGCACGGTGCGCATCAGGCACGCCCTGCCCGCAGCGCGGCGACGAGCTCGTCCTGGCCGGGCTCGGTCAGGTGCGCGGTGATGGCGCCGTCGTGGATGACCACGACGTCATCGGCGTACGCCGCAGCGTCGAGCTCATGCGTGACCATCACGACCGTCATGCCGAGCTCGCGCACGGAGCGTCGCAGGTGCCCGAGGACCTCGGCGCCGGCCTCGCTGTCGAGGTTGCCGGTCGGCTCGTCGGCGAAGACGATGTCGGGCTGTGTGACGAGCGCGCGGGCGATCGCCACCCGCTGCTGCTGCCCGCCGGACAGCTCGCCGGGCAGGTGGCCCAGGCGGTCGGCCAGTCCGAGCACGCCGACGACCTGGTCGTAGCGGGGCCGGTCGACGGCGCGGCCGGAGAGCTCTAGCGGGAGCAGGATGTTCTGTCCCGCGGTGAGCATCGGCAGCAGGTTGAAGGCCTGGAAGACGAAGCCGATGTGCTCGCGGCGGAAGAGCGTCAGCGCGGTGTCGTCGAGGCCGGCCAGGTCGCGGCCGGCGACCGTGATCGTGCCGCTGGTGGCGGCGTCGAGGCCGGCCAGGCAGTGCATGAGCGTGGACTTGCCGGAGCCGGACGGCCCCATGATCGCGGTGAACCGGCCGGCGGGCAGGTCGACGTCGACGCCGCGCAGAGCGTGCACGAGGCTGTCGCCCCGACCGTAGGTGCGGGTCAGGCCGCGGGCGCTGGCGGCTGTGTTCGTCATGGTGTTCGTCTGGGTCGTGGTCATGACCCCAACGCTCGCCTGCCGTGACTGGCCGATCGTCGGCCCGCGGGGTGAAGTCGGTGTCGGTCGACGGGTGGACGCCGGCGGCGCGGCCTACGACCTGGGAGGACGTCAGGCGGTGGCCAGGCCCGACTCGTAGGCGAGCACCACGAGCTGCACGCGGTCGCGGGAGCCGGTCTTGGCGAGCAGCCGACCGACGTGGGTCTTGACGGTGGTCTCGGCGACGACGAGGTCGGCGGCGATCTCGGTGTTGCTGCGACCCCGGGCGATCAGGGTCAGCACCTCGAGCTCGCGCTCGGTGAGGACGGCCAGTCGCGGATCGGCGGTCCTGGTCCGGGGATCGGGCAGCGCCGCGAAGTGGTCGAGCAGGCGGCGGGTCGTGCTCGGCGCGACCACGGCATCGCCCGCCACCACGGAGCGGATCGCGCCCAGCAGGTCGGGCGGAGCGGCGTCCTTGAGCAGGAACGCCGAGGCGCCTGCGCGGATGGCGGCGAAGGCGTATTCGTCGAGGTCGAAGGTGGTCAGCACGATCACGCGGGGGGCGTCCGGCCGGGCCAGCAGCCGGGTGGTGGCCTCGACGCCGTCCATGCGCGGCATCCGGACGTCCATCAGCACGACGTCGGTCGCGGTCACGGCGAGCTGCTCGAGTGCATCGCCCCCGTCGCCGGCCTCGCCGACGACGACCATGTCGTCCTGGCTCTCGACCAGCATCCGGAAACCGGCCCGCACCATCTGCTGGTCGTCGACGAGGAACACCCTGATCGTCGTCACAGTGGGATCCTCGCAGAGACCGCGAACCCGCCGCCGGGCGCCGGAGCCGCGTGCAGCGTGCCGCCGCGAGCCTCGGCACGTTCGCGCATGCCGATCAGTCCGAGTCCGTGACCGTCCGCGTCGGCAGCCGCTCCGCGGCCGTCGTCGTCGACCTCGATCGCGATCGCGTCCCGGTCGGCTCGCACCGACAGCCGCACGCTCGCGTCGGGTCCGGCGTGCTTGCGCACGTTGGTCAGGGCCTCCTGGACGATGCGGTACGCCGCCAGGCCGACGCCGTCCGGCACACCGGTCGTCTCCTCCGGGAGGTCCGCGTCGACCCGGGCTCCGGTCGCGCGTGCATCGGCGACGAGGCTCGCGATGTCGGCCAGCCCCGGCTGGGGTCGGACGCCGGTGTCGCCGGTGCGCAGGAGGCCGAGCAGGCGTCGCATCTCGGACAGTGCCTCACGTCCCGTGTCGCCGATGGTGCCGAGGGTGTTGACCGCGACGGCCGCGTCCTTGGCCGCCGCATAGCGGGCGCCGTCGGCCTGGACCACGATCACGGACAGTCCGTGCGCCACGACATCGTGCATCTCGCGGGCGATGCGCGTCCGTTCGTCCTGTGCGGCGAGCTGTACCTCTCGCTCGGCCGTGCGCTCGGCCTGCTCGGCGCGCCCGACCAGCGCGGCGACGTACGCCTCCCGCTGTTGGCCGGCGAAGCCGAGGGCCCAGGCGGAGGTGACGATCGCGGAGATGGTGATGACGTAGGGCGTGACCGCCTCCACGGTGATCTCCGGTGCGCCGAACCCGCCGATCCACGACCAGGCGGCCACCACCGCGCCGGCACAGCCGACGAGCAGCGCCGCGACACCGTGCCCCCGTGGCGCCCAGCGGGCGACCGAGTAGACCGCGATCGGGAAGGCCAGCTGGCCCGCGATCGGGAGGTCGAGGATCACCGCCTGGATCGCGCTGGCCGCGGCGACGGCCACGAACACCGGCACCGAGTGCTGGCGCCGCCACACCAACGGGAAGATCTGCGCCGCGGTCAGGATGGCCCCGGTGAGCTGCCCCGCGACGACGTGGCCGAGCACGCCGATCGCGAACAGCACGCCGGCAAGCGTCAGGTCGAACCACCAGCGCCCGCGGGCACCCAGGCGCCACGGGAGGGCAGGCTGTGCGTCCATGCCGCGACGATAGACGGAGCTCTCGCCATCCCGGGTCCGACCTGAGGTGGACGTCGACTACGACCTGAGTAGGGTCAGCCGCATGACTGTCTGGGAATACCAAGTGGCTCCGATCCCGCTCCACAACGAAGCGCTGATGCTCAACAACTTCGGCCAGGACGGCTGGGAGCTGGTGGCCATCCACACCAACGCC
>JBDSPC010000497.1:0-6348 GCA_039914485.1 Nocardioides sp. | reverse complement strand
GTAGCCGAGCCCGCTGAGCCCGTCGAGCCGAGCAAACCGCAGGTCGTGACGCGCACGCGTCGCCGGTCTGCGACCCGGCCCGCCGGTCCGCCGGTCGCCGTGCCTGTCGGCGGCGCCGGCCAGGTGCCCGACACGGGCATCGTGGAGCCCGGAACCGCGGGCGTCGAGCCCGGATCGGAGCACGACTCCGCACACGGCGAGGCACCCCACGTCGAGCACGTTCCGATCAAGAAGCGGGGCACTCGCAAGCGCTGAGGTGCGTCCGGGTCGGCTCGTTTTGACCCGGTCGCCTTCGGAGCCGTAAAGTCGCTCCTTGTGCGCCCCGTGCGTACCCCTCCTGCATGGCCTCTGCTGACATCTCGTCGCGAAGCCCGAGCAGGACCGAAACGCTAGTTTTTCACCGTGCCAGTCAATGGCAACCACAAGGCCTGAGGAGAGTGAGTCCGCCGTGTACGCAGTTGTGCGCAGTGGCAGCAAGCAGCAGAAGGTTGCTGTTGGCGACGTCATCGAGATCGACAAGATGGACCTGAAGGCCAACACGGTCGGCAGCACCCTGACTCTCCCCGTTGTGATGGTTGTCGACGGCGAGACCGTCACCGCGACCGGTCTCGACAAGGCCGCCGTGACGGTCGAGATTCTCGGCGCCACCAAGGGCCCGAAGATCGTCATCCAGAAGTACAAGAACAAGACCGGCTACAAGAAGCGCCAGGGCCACCGCCAGAAGTACACCCAGGTCAAGGTCACCGACATCTCCCTCTGAGCTCACGCTCGGAGCTCTCTTATCTGCTGATAAAGGACTGAACTCATGGCTCACAAGAAGGGCGCCGCGTCCACCAAGAACGGCCGCGACTCCAACAGCCAGCGCCTCGGTGTGAAGCGCTTCGGCGGCCAGGCCGTCAACGCGGGCGAGATCATCGTCCGCCAGCGTGGCACCCACTTCCACCCGGGCTCGGGTGTGGGCCGTGGCGGCGACGACACCCTCTTCGCGCTGATCGCGGGTGCCGTGCAGTTCGGCACCAAGCGTGGCCGCAAGGTCGTCAACATCCTCCCCGGTGAGTGAGTGACCTAGCCACAACAGCGACAACTTCCGCGAAGGGCGTCCCTAGACTCTGGGGGCGCCCTTCGTGCCATTTCATTCTTCGTTAGGAACTCCCATGGCTGTCCCCACCTTCGTCGACCAGGTCACGCTGCACATCAGCGCCGGCCGGGGTGGCCACGGTGTCGCGTCGGTCCACCGGGAGAAGTTCAAGCCCCTCGGCGGTCCCGACGGCGGCAACGGCGGTCCCGGTGGCTCCGTGATCCTGCGCGTCGACCCCGACATCACCACCCTGATCGACTACCACCACGGCAACAAGCGCAAGGCCGACCACGGTGGCCACGGCGCGGGCAACCACCGCAACGGTGCCCACGGCGGCGACCTCTACCTGCCCGTGCCCGACGGCACGCTGGTCAAGACGGTCGACGGCGAGATCCTCGGCGACATGGTCGGTGCCGGCACCGAGATGGTCATCGCCCAGGGCGGCCGCGGCGGCCTCGGCAACGCCGCGCTGGCCAGTGCCAAGCGCAAGGCACCCGGCTTCGCGCTCCTCGGCGAGCCCGGCGAAGAGGTCGAGGTGCGCCTCGAGCTCAAGGTCGTGGCCGACGTCGGCCTGGTCGGCTTCCCGAGTGCCGGCAAGTCGTCGCTGATCGCGGCCATGTCCCGGGCGCGGCCCAAGATCGCCGACTACCCGTTCACCACCCTGGTGCCCAACCTCGGCGTGGTCCGTGCCGGTGAGGTCACCTTCACCGTCGCCGACGTGCCCGGTCTGATCGAGGGCGCTGCCGACGGTCGGGGTCTGGGCCACGACTTCCTGCGCCACATCGAGCGGTGCGCTGCCCTCGTGCACGTCATCGACACGGCCACCATCGAGCCGGGTCGCAACCCGCTCGACGACCTCGACGTGATCGAGAACGAGCTGAGCCGGTACGGCGGTCTCGAGGACCGCCCCCGCCTGGTCGCCCTGAACAAGGTCGACGTGCCCGACGGCAACGAGATCGCCGACATGGTCCGCGAGGACCTCGAGGCACGTGGCCTGCGCGTCTTCTCGGTCAGCGCTGCCTCCGGCGTCGGCATGCCCGCCCTGATCTACGCCATGGGCGAGATCGTCGGGCAGGCGCGCGCCGATCGCCCGGTCGCCGAGGCCACCCGCATCGTGATCCGGCCCGCCGGCGTCGACGGCGGCGGCGACTTCGAGATCATCGAGACGCCCGAGGGCTGGCGCGTGCGCGGCGAGAAGCCCGAGCGCTGGGTGCGCCAGACCGACTTCGGCAACGAGGAGGCCGTCGGCTTCCTCGCCGACCGCCTCAACCGGATCGGCGTCGAGGACCAGCTCGTCAAGCGCGGCGCCCAGGAGGGCGACACCGTCCTCATCGGTCACCCCGACAATGCTGTGGTGTTCGACTTCAAGCCCAGCATCGAGACCGGTGCCGAGATGCTCGGTCGTCGAGGTGAGGACGAGCGCCTGCGCGAGGAGCGACCCGCCGCGACCCGCCGCAAGGACATCCAGGAGCAGATGCCCGAGCGCTCCGAGACCGAGACGCGCGCCGACGTTGCCCGCCGGATCGACCGGACGAAGGTCGTGGAGAAGACCGTCACCAGCTCGGGCATCGGTCCGATGTCCTACGAGATCGGCACGAAGGACGACCCCGACTGGGACGGCGAGGAGTGACCGATCGGGGTGCTCTGGTTGCTGGGGCTCGCCGGGTCGTCGTCAAGGTCGGCTCGTCGTCGCTGACCACCGCCGCCGGCGGGATCGACCCCATGCAGGTGCGGCAGCTCGTCGACGTGCTCGCCACCGTGCGTGCGCGCGGCTCCGAGGTCGTGCTCGTGTCGTCGGGCGCCATCGCGGCCGGCCTGGCCCCGCTCGGACTCACGAAGCGACCGAAGTCGTTGGCCACCCAGCAGGCGGCCGCGTCCGTCGGGCAGGGCCTGCTCGCCCACCGCTACCAGGAGGAGTTCGCCCGGCACGGACTCGTCACCGGTCAGGTGCTGTTGACCGTCGATGACGTGATCCGGCGCGCGCACTACCGCAACGCCTACCAGACGTTCGCCAAGCTGCTCGAGCTCGGCGTGCTGCCGATCGTCAACGAGAACGACACGGTCGCCACCTCCGAGATCCGTTTCGGGGACAACGACCGCCTCGCTGCACTCGTCGCCCACCTCGTGCACGCCGACCTGCTGGTCCTGCTCTCCGACGTCGACGGGTTGTACGACGGCCCGCCCAGCCGGGCAGGCTCGCGACTGGTGCCCGAGGTGCGCTCCGAGGCCGACCTGGCCAGCGTCGCGATCGGCTCGCCGGGTGCGGCCGGGGTCGGCACCGGCGGGATGGTCACCAAGGTGGACGCCGCCCGGATCGCCACCGGCGCCGGGATCCCGGTCGTCCTCACCTCGGCCGACCGTGCCGCTGACGCGCTGGCGGGCGCCGAGGTCGGCACCGTCTTCCTGCCCACCGGCAAGCGGCGCCCGACCCGGCTGCTGTGGCTGGCGCACGCCACCGAGCCCAAGGGATCGCTGGTGCTCGACGCGGGTGCCGTGGCCGCGGTGACCGAGCGCCGCGCCTCGTTGCTCGCCGCCGGCATCACCGCCGTGACCGGTTCGTTCGTCGCCGGCGATCCCGTCGACATCGTGGACCCGTCCGGTGCCGGGGTGGCCCGCGGCATCGTCAACTTCGACGCCGACGAGCTGCCCGGGCTGCTCGGGCGATCGAGCAAGGACCTGAAGCGAGAGCTCGGTTCGGCGTACGAACGCGAAGTCGTGCACCGCGACGACCTGATCCTCCTCTGAGACCCGCGGCGGTCAGCCGACCGCGGCCGCCCACGCGACGGACTCGCGAGCCAGGGTCAGGCTGTCGAGGGCGATCTCGCGCTCGAGGATGGCGTCGATCTGCGCCGCGGACATCGGCATCTGGTCGGCCTCGGCCGTGAACGCATCCATCAGGTCCCACAGGACATCCTCGCCACGGGTCACCGCGAGGTAGGTGCAGGCGGCGGCCGCCACCTCGTAGTTCGTGTTCGGGTTGGCGTAGAAGTCAGAACCGTTCACCAGGACGGGGGCTGTGACGCCGAGATAGGTCATGGCGAACCCCGCCATCCGCCGCTGCTGTTCGACGGAGTACTCGGACCGAGACACGTATTCGGCCGCCCCTTCCGTCAGCCAGCGTGGGCTCGCGTCGTCCCTGCTGCCGAGGGCCACGTGCGTCAGCTCGTGGGGCAGCAGGAACTCACGCTGGAGGCTGTTGTGGACCACGTCCGGATTGACGATGAAGCGGACCGCGGCGACCTCGTCGGAGCCGGGGCGGACGGGGACGGGATAGGCGACACCGCCGGTCTCCCACAGCTTCATGGGCGTGCGCTTCTCGAGTCCGGCGAAGTCGGAGATGTCATAGGCCACGAGCTGCCCGGACCAGCCGGGCACGGCGGCGAGCACCGTCTCCTGCGATGACTTCAGGTCCTTCATGACGGCGTCTGCGTACGGCGCAGTGTCCTCGTCGAAGAAGGCGAGGATCGAGCCACTCTCACGGACCTCCACGTCGCCGACGTCCCACGGGTCGGGGAGCCAGCCCGTGCGACGGTCGCGCTCGGAGTTGCGATCGTTGACCAGGCCGACCTCTCCGTCGACCTGCCGGAACGTGTAGAGCAGCCGCTGCGTGACGCTGCGCTCCTCGAAGCCGTCGAGGCGCATGGTGAAGTCGACGGGGATGTGGAGCTCGTCCTCGTCGGCATCCGGTGTGGCCCTGTCCAGCGGCTCGATGCGCAGGTCGGACACCGGCATCGCCGACAGGTTGTCGAACCACCGGCTCTGGGTGGCCACGAACTGGAGCTCGTCGTCGTCGATGGTCGCCAGGAAGGCGTCTCGATCGTCCTCGCGGAGCGCGGCCTCACGCTGCTCGATCAGGTCCACGGCGGCGTCTCGGAACTGGCTCGCGCTCAGGTGTTGAGCCGGCTCGGTGCTGGTCGGCGGCGGCTCGTCGGTCCAGGTGCAGGCGCCGCAGCACACCGCCGCAAGCAGGGCAGCCACCACCCGTGAGCCGACCCCCGATCGCATGGCCTCGATCGTAGGCGCGTGACCCGGAGGTCGGGAGGAGTCGGGGAAAGTCGTGTGTGTGCCGGCCCCCGATAGGCTGGACCGGTTATGACCACCCCCACCGGGCAGACCGTCTACCTCGACCACGCCGCCACGACTCCGATGTTGCCGGCCGCGATCGAGGCGCTGACCGCACGACTGGCCGAGGTCGGCAACGCCAACTCGCTGCACGCCTCGGGCCGCCACGCGCGTCGCGTCGTCGAGGAGGCTCGCGAGACCATCGCCCGCGCCCTGGGCTGCCGCCCCGGAGACGTCGTCTTCACCGCCGGTGGCACGGAGTCCGACAACCTCGCACTCAAGGGCATCTACTGGGCCCGTCGAGCCGAGGACCCGCGCCGGGTCCGCGTCCTGTCCAGCGCCATCGAGCACCACGCCGTCCTCGACCCGCTGATCTGGCTGGGCGACGCCGAGGGTGCCGAGGTCGAGCTGATCCCCGTCGACCAGCAGGCGCACCTGCGTCTCGATGCGCTCCGCGAGTCCGTCGAGCGTGACCCCGCCAGCGTCGCCCTGATCTCGGTGATGTGGGCCAACAACGAGGTCGGCACCCTGCAGCCCATCGCCGAGGTGGTCGCCCTGGCCGCCGAGCACGGCATCCCGGTCCACACCGACGCGGTGCAGGCCATCGGCGCCGTACCCGTCGACTTCGCGTCCTCCGGCGTCGACGCGCTCAGCCTCACTGGTCACAAGGTCGGCGGCCCCTACGGCGTCGGCGCGCTGATCGTGCGCCGCGACCTCCAGGTCTCCGCACTCGTGCACGGTGGTGGCCAGGAGCGCGACATCCGCAGCGGCACCCTCGACCCGCCGGCGATCGCCGGTCTCGCCGCCGCGATCGAGGCCTCGGTCAAGGCGCAGGACGATCACGCGACCCGCCTCACGGCCCTCCGTGACGATCTCGTACGCCGCGTGGTCGAGGTCGTTCCCGACGCGCACCTGCACGGCGACCCCGAGAACCGCCTCCCCGGCAACGCCCACATCGGCTTCCCCGGCTGCGAGGGCGACTCCCTGCTGATGCTGCTCGACGCCCGCGGCATCGAGTGCTCCACCGGCTCGGCCTGCAGTGCCGGCGTCCCGCAGCCGTCGCACGTGCTGCTCGCCATGGGCTGCGACGACGACCAGGCCCGGCACTCGCTGCGGTTCTCCCTCGGCCACACCTCCACGTCCGCCGACGTCGACGCCCTCGTCGAGGCGATCGGTCCGGTCGTCGAACGCGCCAGGTCGGCGAAGGC
>JBDSPC010000417.1:0-8815 GCA_039914485.1 Nocardioides sp. | reverse complement strand
TCTACGCCCCGCTCGCCCAAGCCGCCGAGAACGCCGGCTACACCTCGATGACGGTGGCCGACTCGCTGATCTATCCGAAGGAGTCGGACTCGAGCTATCCCTACACCGACACCGGCGATCGCGAGTTCCTCGAGGACAAGGAGTTCATCGAGACGATGGTGCTCTGTGCGCACCTCTTCGCGGTGACCTCGACGCTGCGACTCACGCCGTTCGTGCTCAAGCTGCCGGTGCGCCAGCCGGTGCTGGTCGCCAAGCAGGCCTCGTCGCTCGCCTACCTCTCCGACAACCGGCTCGGGCTCGGCGTCGGGCTCTCGCCCTGGCCGGAGGACTTCGTGACGCTCGGGGTGCCGTGGGAGCGGCGCGGCAAGCGGATGGACGAGTGCATGGACGTGCTGCGCGGGCTGACGTCGGGCTCGTTCTTCGGCTACTCCGGCGAGTTCTACTCGTTCCCGGCGCTGAAGCAGACTCCGGCGCCGACCGCACCGATCCCGCTGCTCGTCGGCGGGCACAGCGATGCAGCGCTGCGCCGCGCCGCACGCTTGGGAGACGGCTGGATGCACGCCGGCGGCGACGGCGAGGAGCTCGACCGGCTGCTGACGCGGCTCGCCTCGATTCGCGCCGAGGAGGGGGACACCCGCGACGACTTCGAGGTGCACGTGATCTCGTACGACACCTACACGCCCGACGGCGTGAAGCGGCTCGAGGACCGCGGGGTCACCGACTGCATCGTCGGCTTCCGCGTGCCCTACGTCATGGGGCCGGATCTGGAGCCGCTCGAGAAGAAGGTCGAGCACCTGGAGCGGTATGCCGAATCGGTGATCTCGCGTGTCTCTTGACGCCTTCCGGGACGCGATCGCGGAGGCCGAGCGGCTGATCCGCAACCCACCCTTCGAGATCACCGAGCAGGAGCTGGCCGAGGGACTCGACTACCTCGCCGGCTCGATCCGCTCGGCGATCCAGATGGCGTTCGACTACGACCTCGAGCACCCGGTGCTGATCAACCCCACGCACCAGTACGCACGTCAGGGCCTCGACAACCCGGACGCGATCTACTTCAGCGCCTTTCTCACTGAGGATGCGTCCTACGTCGTCTCGGGGCGCCGCGGCACCACGGCCGACCTGTCCTTCCAGATCATGGCGGCGACGTACTCCTCCATAGGTGCGCCCGACACGCTGGCCGCCTTCGACGACCGGTCCTTGTCCGTGGACGCCGACGGGAGCTTCGAGTGGAGGTTCGGTCCGGAGCTCGGGCTGCGGAAGGGCTCGACGCTGATCGTCCGCGAGGTCTACTCCGACTGGCTCGCGGAGGACCGGGGCACCTTGCGCATCCAGCGCCTCGACACCGCGGGGGTTCCGCGCGCTCCGGTCTCGGTCGAGCGGATCGAGAAGCGGTATGCCGTCGCGGCGAAGATGCTCACCGGGCGCCTGTCGACGTGGTTCGCGTTCCCGGAGTGGTTCACCTACAAGGAGCCGGTCAACACGCTGACGGTCCCGGCTGTGACGCCGGGCGGGCTGACCACGCAGTTCTCCTCGATCGGGCACTACGCGCTCGCCGACGACGAGGCGCTGCTCGTGGAGGTGCCGGCCAGCGATGCGCCGTACCAAGCGATCCAGGTGGGCTCGAAGTGGTACGTCTCGACGGACTACGAGCACCACCAGACGTCCCTGACCGCCACCCAGTCGATGCGCTCGGGCGATGTCCTCCGCTACGTGATCGCCGCGCAGGACCCGGGGATCGCGAACTGGCTCGAGACGACCGGGCACTCCGCGGGAGTGATGATGCTGCGCTGGCAGCGAACGGACCAGGTTCCCGACGGGCCGACGGTATCGGTCGTGCCGTTCTCCTCGCTCGCGTCGATGTCGTCGCTCGACGACCAGCGCGTGACGCAGGCCGAGTACACCGCGCGCATCGAGGCCCGGCAGGTCGGGGTCGCGCGCCGAATGATCTCGTGACGACCGAGTCGAGTGATCGGCTGCACCGTGGATACAGCCACTTCATCACTCGACTCGACGCCGTGACCCTCGACGCAGAACTGAAACAGGTTCTAGTCTGGCGCCCATGACGTTGCTGCAGGACAAGGTGATCGTGCTCTCCGGTGTCGGCCCCGGGTTGGGCCGCGCGCTCGGCGAGGAGGCGGCCAAGCTGGGAGCCGACCTCGTGCTCGCGAGCCGCACGGAGCGCCGGCTCGAGAAGATGGCAGAAGTGGTCCGAGCCGTTGGTCGCCGGGCGCTCGTCGTACCGACCGACATCACCGACGAGGCGCAACGAGTCGCCTTGGTGGAGCGGGCGCTGGCGGAGTTCGGCCGCGTCGACTGCCTGATCAACAATGCGTTCGGCATCCCGCCGATGGATCCGATCTCGACCCTCGACCTCGACAGCCTGCGCACTGCGCAGGAGACCAACGTCTTCGCGCCGCTGCGACTGAGCGCGCTGTTCGCGGATGCGTTGGCCGGATCGAGCGGCTCGATCATCAACATCAGCTCGTGCGTGGTCTACAGCTCGCAGCCGGAGTACAGCGGCTACAAGCTGTCCAAGGGCACGCTCCAACACCTCAGCTCCAGCCTCGCGACGGAGCTCGGGCCGCGCGGGATCCGGGTCAACTCGGTCGCGCCGTCCTACATCTACGAGGACGTCAACAAGGCGTACTTCGACTGGATCGCAAGCGAGAGTGGCCGCACGCACGAGGACGTCTATGCCGAGAAGGCCGCGACGACCGACCTCAAGTGGCTCGCCACACCCGATGAGGTCGCGCGCGCGACGCTCTTCCTGGCGAGCGACCTGGCCAGCGCGGTGACGGGGCAGACGCTGAACATCGACTGCGGCGAGTTCCACTCGTGAGAGTGCGCGACGACGTCGGGTCGCTCGAGGACATCACCGCCGCAGCGATGAGAACCACCGGCCTCACCGACTTCGGCGACCGCGACCACGAGGAGGGCCTCGACCTCCTGCTCGAGGACTACGCCACGAGGGCCGGCCTGACGGGCGTCGGCAACCACCGCATGCGCGGCATGGTCAAGGGTCTGCTGGTGGCGAAGCTGGTGGCGCAGCAGGGCCTGGCCGCCCACCCCGCATCCTCGGACGTCGCCATCGAGAAGCCGGTCTTCATCATGGGCCTGCCCCGATCCGGTACGACGTTGCTGCAACGCCTCCTGACCGCCGACCCCGCGCACCAGGGACTCGAGCAGTGGCTCGCCGACCTCCCCCAGCCCCGGCCACCCCGCGACACCTGGGACGCCGACCCGATCTTCAGCGCGATGCAGGGCGGGTACGCCGCCTTCCACGAGGCCAACCCCGAGCTCGCCGGGCTGCACTACTCCGACGCCGCATCGCACGAGGAGTGCTGGCGGCTGCTCCAGCACACCGGCCGCTCGGTCGCGTTCGAGACCCAGGCCCTCACACCCGGCTACTCCGCGTGGCTCCAGGCGCAGGACTGGACGCCGGCCTACGAGCGCCACCGCACGCTGCTCCAGCTGATCGGGATGAACGACCCCGACCAGCGCTGGATCCTCAAGAACCCCAGCCACCTCGTCGCGCTCGACGCGATCCGGACCGTCTACCCCGACGCGGTCATCGTGGTCACCCATCGCGACGCGGTGGCCTGCGCCGCATCGATGTGCTCGCTGGCCGCGGCCTCGACGCGCGGCACCTCGAGCGTCTTCGTCGGCGCCACCATCGGCCGCACGCAGCTCGACCTGCTCGTCCGCGAGCAGGCGGCGTTCCGCGCGAGCCCGCACTCGGCCGACGTGATCGACGTGGCGTACGCCGACCTCGTCGCCGACCCCCTCTCGACCCTGCGTGGCGTGTACGCCGCAGCCGGGCTCGTCTGGAGCGACGCGGCCGAGGCAGCGGCGTCAGCGGAGCTCGCGCGATCACGCAGCGGCGTACGCGCTCCGAAGCACGCGTATGACCTGGCCGACTACGGGATCACCGAGTCGCAGGTGCGCGACGCCCTCACCGAGTGACCCGGACGACCGCACCCTCGCGCGGCACGCTGGTGATGTTGCGGACCTTCGGCTGGTCCTCGCCCATGGCCTCGACGGCGTAGTTCGAGAGCACTTCGCGGAGCACGACGACGCCCTCCATCAGCGAGAAGCCGGCGCCGATGCAACGGCGCACACCACCGCCGAACGGGATCCAGGTGTTGGTGGCCGGCTGCCCGTCGATGAAGCGCTCGGGGCGGAAGACGTCTGGCTGCGCGTGGTTGTCGGCGCGCGAGTGGGCGATGATGATCGACGGTCCGACCGTGGTGCCGGCAGGCAGGTCGTAGCCTCCGACGGTCGCGGGCTTCATCAGCGTCCGCACCACCATCGGGATCACCGGGTGTCGCCGCATCGACTCCTTGAGCACCGCCTCGAGCCACGCGTCGTCGCCGGTGGCGGCCGCCTCGCGAGAGCGGGCGAGCAGTGACGGCGACCGGCCGAGCTCGTAGAGCGCCCAGGCCAGCGCCGTCGCGGTCGTCTCGTGCCCGGCCAGCAGCAGCGTGACGAGCTGGTCACGTAGCTCCTCGTCGGTGAGCCGGTCGGAGTCGTCACCCTCCGTGCCGACGCGGATCAAGCGGGACAGCACATCGGTGCGCGACGCCAGGTCCGGCGCAGCACGGCGCTCGCGGATCTCGGCATAGATCAACGCGTCGAGCTCGAAGGAGTTCTCCTTGTTCCGCTTCCACGGGCCGAGCTTCTGCAGCCGCGGCATGCCGTAGCCGAACAGGATGGCCGGGCTGATGTCGACGACCTTGTTCACCCGCGGCCGCATCTGCGCGAGGCGCGACTCGTCGCTGACCCCGAAGACGACGCGCAGGATCACCTCGAGGGTCAGCCGGTTCATCCGCTCGAGGGCGGAGAACGACTCCCCGGGCAGCCACGAGTCCACCTCCGCCGTGGCGACGTCGGTCACCAGTGCGGCGTACTCACGCAAGGCGTGGCCGTTGAAGGCCGGCATCAGGAGCTTGCGCGCGCGCTTGTGCTCGCTGGAGTCCTGGAGCAGCAGCGAGTGCTCGCCCATCATCGGGCCGAGGATGGCGTTGCCCTTGCCGGCGTGGAAGACCTCGGGATCGCCGGCGAAGATCTCGCGGGCGTGCTCGGGCAGCGTGAACAGGACGAGCGGCCGCCCCTGCGGGAGGATCCGGACCGTGAACGCGTCACCGTAGCGGCGGTGCGCCCACGGCACGAAGCGGTGCCGGAAGCGGAGCAGGCCGATGCTCTGGATGATCGCCGGCCAGCCCGGACCCGGCGGCAGGCCGTCCAGCACCACCGGGGTCTTCGACCCGGCCAGCGGGCGCATCTTCTCGAAGCGCTTCGCGCTGAGGGCGTACGCCGCAGCGTCGGTCGTGGCCATCTGGTCGGGCCGCTGCTCCAGCGAGGTCATGAGTCGATGCTAGCCATTGGTCACATGCCCTTCGCGCCGTCCCGGATCGCGTCACGCAGCCGGGGGTAGGTCCCGCAGCGGCAGATGTTGCGGATGGAATCGAGGTCGCCGTCGGTGATCGCGCGGCCCTTCTTCTCCGCCTTCTTCACCAGGTCGACCGCGGCCATGATCTGGCCCGGCTGGCAGTAGCCGCACTGCGCGACGTCGTTCTCCAGCCACGCCTCCTGCATCGGGTGCAGGTCCTTGCCGACGGTGTCGGCGAGCCCCTCGATCGTGGTGATCTCGTCGTCCGGGCCGATCTTGCCCACCGGCACCGAGCACGGGTTGAACGCCTTGCCGTTGAGGTGCGACGTGCAGGCCTTGCAGACATTGATGCCGCAGCCGTACTTGGGGCCGGTGATGCCGAGCAGGTCGCGCAGGACCCACAGCAGCCGCACGTCGTCGTCGACCTTGACGGTGACGCGGCGGCCGTTGACCTTGAAGGTGTGCTTGGGCACTGGTCTCTCCTCTTCAGTTGGCGCGCAGGCCGTTGCGCGGCGACTGCGGGATCGGTGGGACCTGCGGCTTGACCTTGTAGTGCAGCGGCTCACCGTGGTTGATCGGGAACTCGGTCGGCTGCTTGCCGACGGCTCGTGCGTACGCCGTCGCGACGGCGCTCGCAGCGGACGCGACGCCGAACTCGCCGGCCCCGCCCGGGTCCTCGGACGCCGAGGGGACGAGGATGATCTGCACCTCGAAGGGCACGTTCCACTGGCGGGTGTAGGCGTAGTTGTCCCAGCTCGCCTCGAGGAAGTAGCCGTCGCGCAGGTGCATGCTCGAGGTCAGGGTGAGCGCGATGCCGTCCATGATCCCGCCCATGATCTGGGCCTCGAGCCCGCGTGGATTGATCACCAGGCCGACGTCGACGGCGAAGACGACCTTGGTGACGCGCGGCCCGGTGACGGCCTCACGGATGTCGCGGTTGACGGTCGTGGGCCGGCAGTCGATCTCGACGAGGGCGGCCGAGAAGCCGTGGTACTCGTTGTGGATCCCGATCCCCTGCGCCTGGTAGTTGCCCATCGCCCGACCCCAGCTGCCGGCCTTGGCGACGGCATCGAGGACGGCTCGCGACCGGTCGGTGCGGACGAACTCGCGGCGGAACTGGTAGGGGTCCTTGCCCATGGTCGCGGCGATCTTGTCGACGCTGAGCTCGCGGGCGATGGCGGCGTTGGGCGAGTAGATGTTGCGCATGCTGCTGGTGTTGAAGCGGCTGTCGATCTCGTTGAGCAGCTGCGTCGTCGCACCGAAGTTGTAGTGCAGCCCCTGGCTGAGGGAGTAGACCGTCTGCGAGAACCCGATGTCGCCCACCGGCAGGTCGGCCGCGGTCGCGGTGATGATCTCGCCGAGGCCGTGGCTGAAGTCGGTGAAGACACTGGTGTGGCGCTGCTCGTAGGCGAGCACCTCGTTGCCGACGATCGTGGCGCGCGAGCGAGCCGTCGACATCGGGTGGACCCGGCCCTGCCGTGAGTCGTCGGCGCGGTGCCACATCAGCTTGACCGGCTTGCCCATCGCCTTGGACGCCTCGGCGGCCTCGAGCGCTGCGTCGAAGAAGAGCTTGCGCCCGAAGGAGCCGCCACCGAGCGTGACGTGCACCTTGACCTTGTCGACCGGCAGCCCGATCTTCTCGGCGATCTTCTGCTGCGCGGTGATCGGCGACTTCAGTCCGCCCCAGATCTCGGCCCGGTCCGACCGCACGTCGGCGATCGCGCAGTTGGTCTCCAGTGCGCTGTTGCTGGCGAACCAGAAGGTGAACTCGCTGTCGACGCTCTGCACCGTGCCGGGGACGTTGGGCAGACTGGGCACGGCGAGCGGGATCTCGGCAGCCTTGAGCTCGGCGAGCACGTCGGCGTCGGACACGCCCTCCGCCGTACCCCCCAACCAGTCGACCTCGAGCTTGCGGATCGCGTCGATGCACTGGCCGAAGGTCTTGGCACGGACGGCGACACCGGTCGAGATCGTCACCACGTGGGTCACGCCCGGCATCTTCAGGACGGCACCGCGGTTGCGGACCGCCTTGACCTTGCCGTTGAGGGTGGGTGGACGACAGATCATGGTCGGCTTGGCGCCCTTGACCTTGAGGTCCATGGCGAACTTCTTCTTGCCCGTCACCGCATCGCGCGCGTCGGTGCGGCTGTAGGGCTTGCCGACGACCTTGAAGTCGGCGGCGTCCTTGAGCTGGGCCTCGACCTGGGTCGACTTCGTGACCGCGGCGGCCTTGGCGAGCGAGGCGTAGGAGAGCAAGCTCTCGTCGGGCGCCAGGACCATGCCCTTGAGCGTGCGCAGCGCGGTCACCGGGACGTTCTCGAGCTGGAGCGCCGCGGCCTCGAGCAGGCGGCCGCGGGCGATGGCGGCGGCGGTGCGGATCGGGATGTAGGTGGAGATCGTGGTGTTGGAGCCGCCGGTGAGCTGGTTGAACAGCAGCTCGGGCCGGGCATCGGCGAGGGTGACGACGACCTTGTCGACCGGCAGGTCGAGCTCCTCGGCGATGATCATCGCCGTCGAGGTGACGATGCCCTGGCCGTTCTCCGAGCGGGGCAGCGCGAAGTGGGCGGTGCCGTCGGTCTTCATCGTCAGCGTGATCAGCCCCGCCGTCGGCATCGCCGCGGAGGTGAGCATGTCGTTGAGGTCGTAGATCTCCGCCGGGCCGTCGGGCGTCGGGACGACCGCGGCAGCGGACTCGGGCGCGACGGTGTCGACACCGAGGCGGACAGCAACGGCGAGCGTGGGGGCAGCCACGAGGTAGCCAAGGAGCCGACGGCGACCCAGCTCGATCGGCGCGCGGCTCTGTTCAAAGATCTGGTGATTCATGCGAGGGCAACTTCCTCCAAGAAGACCCTCCCCGCAATTAACGTAACAGCGTGTTACTGATTTCGCTATCAACGATCTCGAAGCGCGTGGTCCTCTTGAGCTTGAGGTCGCCACAGCTCTGACGGCGCTCCGGCCCCGGCACCTCGACGATCTCGGCGCCGGCAGCGCCCCCGCCCAGGACGTGCAGCTCGCGCACCTGCTCGACGCCACTGCGCCCGGCCCGGCCGCGGCTCAGCTCGATCGGCACACCGCCGGCCTCCACCTCGACGCAGGCCGCGACGGCGTTGTCGATCGTCAGCCGCCCGAGCGTGTGTCCGCTCGGGAGCGCGAGCAGGGTGCCGGAGAACCGGTGTCCACCCAGGTGCGTGGTCTCCCAGGTCTCCTCCGGCCAGCGGGCCGCGAGGGCGGCAGCAACCGGCCGACCGATCTCAGCGCAACACCGGTCGCGACGACCGTTGGTGCATACGAGCCACAGTCCTTGATCGTACGGCGCAAGGTCCTGCGCGAGGTCGAGGCTGACGAGGTCCTCGACCACTGGGAGCACCGTCGTGGTCACGACGAAGCCACCGTCGCTCGCGACGGCGAGGAAGACCCGGACACCGG
>JBDSPC010000399.1:0-4324 GCA_039914485.1 Nocardioides sp. | reverse complement strand
CGGTGATCGAGGAGCACCACCACGACGACTCCTCCATCGGGTCCGTACGCCGCAGCACCACCCCTCCTCCGCCACCGGTGCTCGCCCCCATGCCGAGCCTGTCCAGGCAGGTCCTGCACACGGTCAGCATCCAGCCGCAGTGGGGACTGGTCGGGGCGTTCCTGTTCCTGATCGCCTCCCTGACCGGGGCGTTCGGCGCCATCACGGGCTGGATCTGGGGCCACATCGTCACCGACCTTCAGGCTGGCGAGCGGCCGACCCTGCTCGCCTGCGCGCTCGTCGTGTCGCTGGTGATCAGCCCGCTGCTGCTCTCGCAGGCCTTCCGCACCTACCCGCACTGGTGGGTGGAGGTGCAGCTCCGGGTCCGGGCGGCCGTGCTCGCGGGGCAGACCTCGCAGCACCGGCTCCCACGCACCCCGCCCGGCGAGGTCGTGGCCCGCACGATGGACGCTGACCGGCTCGCCCGCTACACCGACCGCTGGGTCGACTTCGTCAACGGGCTCATCGTCGCGGCCATGACCGCACTCATCGCCGGCACCTGGCTGGCGGGCGCCGTGCTGATCACGGTGATGGTCGCGTCCGCGCTGGCCTCCACGATGGGGCGTCGGGTCGCCGGCCGTTCGGCCGCGGCAGCGTCGACCTCCCGGGCCAGGTTCGGCCAGTCGCTGGTGTCCGCGCTCGAGTCGGTCCGCACCGTCAAGCTCGCCGCGGCGACGCCCCAGGTCCATGCCCACCTGCGCGCGGTCGACAGCGGGCGGGTCGACGCGGCGGTGCGTGAGCATCGCGTGCAGGCGCTGCTCGACGGCGTACCCGTCGTGATGGTGCAGTTCGGCGTCGTCGCCGCCTGGGCCGGTCTGCTCACCGGCGAGTGGGGGCTCGCCACCGCCCTTCTCGTGGCCAACGCGGTCAGTGGCTTCGACTGGTTCGGCCGCGTCGCCGGCTCGGTCGTCACCGAGGCTCCCGGCGTCCGGGCCTGGATGACCGCCACCAGTGCGCTCGCCGGCGGTGGCGACCTGATGGACCTGCCTCCCGGCGTCGACCTGGTCGAGGGCACCGGCCCCACGCCGGAGTCGCCACGCAGCGACCCGCTGCGCAGCCTGGCTCTCAGCGACCTCTCGGCCGTCCACGACGACGGCACGATCGGCGTCGAGGGCGTCGACCTGACGGTCTCGGCCGGCGAGCTGGTGCTGCTGCTCGGTCAGGTCGGGTCGGGCAAGTCGAGCCTGCTCTCGGCGCTGGCCGGTCTCGTCTCCACCACCGGTGAGATCCGCTGGAACGACCGCCTCGTCGAGGACGCGCAGGCCGACCTGCGTCCCGCGCGGGTCTCGCACGTGGCGCAGGTGCCACGTGTGCTGTCGGGCACCTTCAGCGGCAACGTCGGGCTCGACCACCCTGGTCGGACCGTCATGCCGGCCCTGGAGACCGCGCGGATGGGTCGCGACGTGGCCGAGGCGGGCGGGCCCGACTCGCTCGTCGGGCACCGCGGCGTGCGCCTCTCCGGCGGCCAGGTCCAACGCCTCGCGCTGGCGCGCGCGGTCGCCTGCGACGCCGACCTGCTGCTGGCTGACGACGTCAGTTCCGCGCTCGACGCGACCACCGAGATCGAGCTGTGGTCGGCGCTGCGCGCGGGTGGGCGGACCGTGATCGGCGCGACCAGCAAGGCGGCCGCTCTCACGCAGGCCGACCGGGTGGTCGTGCTCGACGGCGGACGCGTCGTGGACACCGGGCCGTGGTCAGAGCTCTCGCCGAAGTGGGGGCACCTCTCGGGCTGAGGCTCCTCCTTGCGGCGTCTGGTTGGGTGGGTGGCATGCGCGTCGTCATCGCCGGAGCATCAGGGTTTCTCGGCACCCACCTGACCGAGCACCTGCGCGTCGGGGGCCACGAGGTCACCCATCTCGTCCGGCGAGCGCCGGAGAACGGTCACCAGTCCCCGTGGGATCCCTACGCCGACGACCTCGACCAGGCCGTGATCGATCGGACCGACGTCGTGGTCAACCTCGCCGGGGTCAACATCGCCGGCAACCCCCACTCCGCCAAGCGCGCCCACTCCGTGCTCGAGAGCCGGGTCGCGACCACCGACGTGCTGGCGCGCGCCATCGCCAAGGCCGAACGCCCGCCCGCGTTCCTCGCCGGCAACGGCATCAGCTGGTACGGCGACCACGGCCCCCGGCCGCTGACCGAGGAGTCCGACAGCGTCGGTGACGCCTTCCTCACCCAGGTCAGCCGCGAGTGGCAGTCCGCGACCACTCCCGCGAAGGACGCCGGCGCCCGGGTCTGCGTGCTGCGCACCGCGCCGGTGATGGACCGGAGCTCCTCGCCGCTCAAGGAGCTCCGGCGCCTCTTCCAGCTCGGCCTCGGCGCCAGGGTCGGCAACGGCGCGCAGTACTTCCCGATCATCTCGCTGCGCGACTGGGTCGGCGCCGTGTCCTACCTCGCCGAGTCGCGCGACGTCTCCGGCGAGTTCAACCTCTGCTGCCCCGAGACGCCGACCAACGCCGATTTCACCAAGACGCTCGCCGAGGCCGTCGGCCGTCCCGCGTTCCTGGTCGCGCCGGCCGCCGTGCTCAAGGTCGCCGCGGGCCGGATGGCTCCCGAGCTGCTGGGGTCGATGAACGTGCGCCCGGCCGCCCTCGAGCGGGCGGGCTACGACTTCGAGGACGTCGACGTGCGCGAGGTGCTCTCGGCCGCACTGGCCTGATCGCGCGCCGACACCACCAGCCACTCCCCGTCGACCCGCCGCAGCGCGAGCGTGCGCGTCGACGGGCGGTCCCGCGGCAGCGGCCTGCTCGTTCGCCCGCCCACCACCACTCCCCCGACGACACGGTCCGTGACCCGGACGAGCATCCCGTCCGCGCTCTCGTCGATCACCTCCAGCGCCAGCACCTGGGTGGTCAGCCCCTCGACGCGCAGCCCGCGTTCGACGTACGCCGCCAGCATCCGTGCGTCGACCCTGCCGGTCGGCGAGTCGGCGACGTAGAGGTCGCGCAGCGCGTCCACGTCACCGTCGGCCCAGGCCGCGGACCGGCGGGAGTCCCACTCGCCGAGCACGTCGCGCGGTCCATCAGTGGGACTAGGCCCAGCTGCGGGCGGGCCGCCATCGGGTGCCGAGGAATGCTGCGAGACGAGCAGGAACACCGCCGTGGCGAGCACGGCGCAGACGGTCAGGCCGAGGAAGGAGGGAAGCAGTCGTCGCGGGTCCACACCTCCACCGTGCCTCAGATCGGGCCGAGGCGTCGTTCGTCATCCACAGGCGTAGGGTCGGAGCATGCCTGAATATGAGGTCGCGGGGCTCGGTGCCGACGCCGTGGACTACCTCGCCGCGTGGGACCTGCAGCGCGAGGTGCACGCCGAGGTCGTGGCCGGCACCCGTGACGACACGGTGCTGCTGCTCGAGCACCCGCCCGTCTTCACCGCCGGCAAGCGCACCGACCCGCACGAGCGCCCGCTCGACCCCGGCGGCGCGCCCGTCATCGACGTCGACCGTGGCGGCAAGATCACCTTCCACGGCCCCGGCCAGCTGGTGGGCTATCCGATCGTGCGGCTGCCCGACCACGTCAAGGTCGTCGACTACGTCCGCCGCGTCGAGGAAGCACTGATCGCCGTCTGCACCGACTTCGGCGTCACCACCGCACGCATCCCGGGCCGCAGCGGTGTCTGGATGCGAGCCGACGACCGCGGTCCCGAACGCAAGCTCGCGGCGCTCGGGATCCGGGTCAGCCGCGGCGTGACGATGCACGGGTTCGCCCTCAACTGCGACGTCGACCTCGGGTGGTACGACCGCTTCGTCCCGTGCGGCATCGCCGACGCCGGTGTCACGTCCCTGAGCACGGAGCTCGGCCGCGACGTGCCCGTGACCGAGGTGCTGCCGGCCGTCGAACGGCACCTGTCGACATACCTCTCCTGGGGTCCGTACGCCGCAACGCCGGACTACGAAGCGCGGCCGGAGCCCGCCCACGCGCCCCGTATCCAGCTGGTCACGCCCGGACGCTGAACTCAGACCCACTCGAGTTGGGTGCTCCTTACCCCCGGCGTAGAGTGTCGACGTGACCGCCCCTGTACCCGAAGGCCGCAAGCTTCTCCGTCTCGAGATCCGCAACTCGGAGACCCCCATCGAACGAAAGCCGGAGTGGATCAAGACCCGGGCGAAGATGGGCCCTGAGTACACCGCGCTGCAGAGCCTGGTGAAGTCCGAGGGCCTGCACACGGTCTGCCAGTCGGCCGGCTGCCCCAACATCTTCGAGTGCTGGGAGGACAAGGAAGCCACCTTCCTCATCGGCGGCGACCAGTGCACCCGGCGCTGCGACTTCTGCCAGATCGACACCGG
>JBDSPC010000366.1:0-9445 GCA_039914485.1 Nocardioides sp. | reverse complement strand
TGGGGACACCGGCCTCGTCGAGGTCGTAGAAGCGAGGGGCGACCTCGTTCTCGATCAGGTCGTAGAGCGCACCCGCCTCGATGTCGTCACGCTTGTCCTCGTCGTCCACGCCGTCGGCCGACGGGATCGCCCAGCCGTTCTGGCCGTCGTACCACTCGTCCCACCAGCCGTCGAGGATCGACAGGTTGAGCCCGCCGTTGAGCGCGGCCTTCATGCCGGAGGTGCCGCACGCCTCGTAGGGACGCAGCGGGTTGTTCAGCCACACGTCGCAGCCGGGGTAGAGCGGCTGTGCCATCGCGATGTCGTAGTTGGGCAGGAACACGATGCGGTGCCGGACCGCCGGGTCGTCGGCGAAGCGCACCAGCTCCTGGATCAGCTTCTTGCCGCCGTCGTCGGCCGGGTGCGACTTGCCCGCGATGACCAGCTGGATCGGCCGCTCGGGGTCGAGGAGGAGACGCTTGAGCCGGTCCGGGTCGCGCAGCATCAGCGTCAGTCGCTTGTACGACGGAACGCGGCGGGCGAAGCCGATGGTGAGCACGTCGGAGTCGAGCGCGGTCTCGATCCAGCCGAGCTCGGCGGGCGCGAACCCGCGCCTGGCCGACGACTTGGCCAACCGGACGCGGGCGTCCTCGACGAGGCGCCCGCGCAGCGTGCGCTTGAGGTCCCACAGGCGCCGGCCCGGGATCTGGTCGATCAGCGGCCAGAGCGCATCGGTGTCGTCACCGTCGACGTCGGCGCCGAGCTCGGCAGCGATGTCGAAGATCTCGCGGGCGATCCAGGTGGGGCCGTGGACGCCGTTGGTGATGGAGCCGATCGGCACCTCGGCCTCGTCGAACGCGGGCCAGAGGCCGTTGAACATGCCGCGACTGACGTGGCCGTGCAGCTCGGAGACCCCGTTGGCACGCTGGGCGAGCCGGAAGCCCATCACCGCCATGTTGAAGACGCCGGCGTCGCCGCCGTCGTAGTCCTCGGCGCCGAGGGCGAGCACGCGGTCGGCGGGGACGCCGGGGGTCGGTGACGAGCCGCCGCCGAAGTACTGCTGGATCAGCTCGCGCGGGAAGCGGTCGATGCCGGCCGGGACCGGGGTGTGGGTGGTGAACACGGTGCCGGCGCGGGAGACCTCGAGGGCGGTGTCGAAATCGAGTCCGGGGCCGCCCTCGCTGAGGGTGAGCTCGCGGATGCGCTCGATGCCGAGGAAGCCGGCGTGGCCCTCGTTGGTGTGGAAGACCTCGGGAGCGGGCGCACCGGTGAGGCGGGAGTAGACGCGCAGGGCACGCACTCCGCCGACACCGAGGAGCAGCTCCTGGCGCAGCCGGTGCTCGGAGTTGCCGCCGTACAGGCGGTCGGTGACGACGCGGTAGTGCTGCGGGTTCTCCTCGATGTCGGAGTCGAGCAGCAGCAGCGGGACACGGCCGACGCTGGCCACGAAGATGCGGGCGAGCAGGTCGGGTCCGTCGGGCATGGCGATGGACACGATCGCGCGGGAGCCGTCGGCCTCGCGCAGCAGCGACAGCGGCAGCTCGTCGGGGTCGAGCACGGGGTAGGTCTCCTGCTGCCAGCCCTCTCGAGACAGCGACTGCTTGAAGTAGCCGTGGCGGTAGAACAGACCCACGCCCACGACCGGGATGCCGAGGTCGGAGGCAGCCTTGAGGTGGTCACCGGCCAGGATGCCGAGACCGCCGGAGTACTGCGGCAGCACGGCGGAGATGCCGTATTCCGGGGAGAAGTAGGCGATCGAGACCGGCGCGTCGTCGCCGGCCTTGCGGGCATACCAGCGCTCTCCGGTCAGGTAGCGATCCAGCGACTCGGTGGCCGCGTGCAGCCGTCCACGGAAGTCGTCATCGCCGGCGAGCTCGTCGAGGCGCGCGCGCCCGACGGCACCGAGCAGGCGCACCGGATCGCGGTTGACCTCGGACCACAGCGCCGGGTCGATCGAGGCGAAGACGTCCTGCGTCTCCGGGTGCCACGACCAGCGCAGGTTGCTGGCCAGGGTCGACAGACCGGCCAGAGCCTCGGGCAGGACAGGACGGACGGTGAATCGTCGGATTGCTCGCACGAGCAATGACGGTAGGGCATTTCTTTGATCGATCCAATGGTCGGGCCGCCACGACCTTTCGAGGAGTCCGGACTACTGGCGCGTAACCCCGCACGGCATGCAGCGGTTGTCCCGGCATGCCTGAGCCCACCTTTCGGTCCATGTCCCGGCCTGCCCCGCGCAGAGCGAGCCTCCTGACGGCCCTGCTCGCCCTCACCCTCGTCGGCGGCCTCGCCCAGCTGCCGGCGGCCGGTGCGCCGGCGGCCGCCCGGGTCCTCGGGCTCGAGGAGCTCCAGGACATCGTCACGATCGGTGACCCGGTCGCGGCGCTGGCCGACTACGACGTGCGCGACGCCGTGGCGCCACTCGCCACCCAGCTCGACGCGGCCGCGGCGCTCGGTGCCGGCCAGGTGCGCTGGAACCGCTTCGGCACTCCGGCCTCCCTGCTGCCTCGCGACGGCTCCCTCGGCGCTGCTCCCGGCGAAGCCGTGGCCGGGGCACGCGGGTGGCTGCGCGACCACGCGGCCGTGTTCGGCCTGTCCGCCACCCAGGTCGACGACCTGGCCCTGGTGAACAACCAGGAGATGGCCGCCAGCGATGCCCGGTCGGTGCTCTTCCGCCAGGAGTTCGGCGGCCTCGCCAGTGCGACCGGCGGCCTCGTCACGGTCGGCGTCGACGACGGCCAGGTGTTCTACGTGTCCTCCTCGATCGTGCGTGCAACGGGTGAGCCGCCCGTCGCCGTACTGACTCCGCTCCAGGCCTGGCGGGAGGCCGCCGCCGACGTCGGCAAGTCGGTGCCGGCCGCCGACCTGGCCGGCATCACCCGTGCGGTGTCGGGCGGGTGGACCAGGCTCGTGGTGCCCGGGCTGGCCCAGCAGCAGCTGGTCCGCGCGCGATCGCTGCCGATGTCCGACGGCTCCGTGCGCCGGGTCTTCGAGACCAACGTCATCGACGTCGCCGGCGGCTCGGCCGACGCCTACACCGTGCTCGTCGACGCGGTGTCGGGCACGCCGCTCGTACGCCGCAGCGCGGTCGACAACGCGGAGTACACCGACACCTTCACCGGCTCCGTCACGGGAACCTCCTGCGGCATCAAGCACCCGTTCACGCTGACCGACGACGCGACCCGGCAGATCAACGCGGTGGCGATCGGCGCCCCGACCGACGACCTGGTCGTCGAGATCTACGACCCCGCCGGTGCGCTCCTGGTGAAGGGCGACCTCCTGACGAACCCCGAGGTGGCGACCTACAGCGCCGACGCGATCCCGGGCGGCGTCTACTCGGCCCGCGTCTGCCCGTTCGACGCGGCATCGATCGTGGTCGGGCAGTACACCCTGACCGTCAACGCCAGCAACGTCGCCGCGCCGGACCCGGGCACCGGGCTGCCGATGCCGCGCTGGCGCTACTTCCTGGCCAACCCCACGCTCGACGACCCGACGCAGACCCCGGCCAACTCGGTCGTCGGCTGCTGGCGGCTCGAGACCGGGTGCGACAACCCGCCGAGCGCCCTCGACCACCCCCGCTCGCTCGGCCCGTGGGACTCCCAGGGCGGGATCCCGACCTTCACCACGATCGGCAACAACGCCAACACGCACGAGGCCTGGGCCAACCCGCTCGCGCCCGGCGGCACGGCGCAGGCGCCCTACTCCCCCACCCGTGAATACACGACCGCGTTCACCGACGCCTGGAACAACTCCAAGTGCGACCCGGCCCAGCTCACCCCCGGTGGCAACGACATCAACGCCGCCGTCACCGGGCTCTTCGCCAGCCACAACCGGATGCACGACTACAGCTACTACCTCGGCTTCACCGAGGGCAACTACAACCTGCAGAGCGACAACGCCGGTCGCGGCGGCGTCGGCGGCGACCCGGAGATCGGCAACGCCCAGGCGGGCGCCCTGACGGGTGGCTCGGCCGGCCAGTACCTCGGCCGCGACAACGCGAACCAGATCACCCTGCAGGACGGCACGCCCGGCATCACGAACCAGTACCTCTTCCAGCCGATCGCCGGCGCGTTCTACGCCCCGTGCACCGACGGCGGGCTCGACATGGGCATCGTCGGCCACGAGTACACCCACGCCATCAGCAACCGGATGATCGGCGGCCCCGACGACAGCATCACCTCCGAGCAGGGCGGTGCCATGGGCGAGTCCTGGGGCGACCTGGTGGCCGGGGAGTACCAGTTCAGCCACGGCTACGACAACGGCGGCAACATCTGGGCGGTCGGCGCCTACGCGACCGGCAACCTGGAGACCGCGATCCGCGACTACGCGATCAACGACAACCCGCTCAACTACTCCAACTACGGCTTCGACACGACCGGCCCCGAGGTGCACGCCGACGGCGAGATCTGGAACGGCACGCAGTGGGAGGTGCGCCAGGCCCTCGTGGACGCCTACGAAGGGCAGTTCCCCTACGGCGACAAGGTCCTGCAGCGCGACTGCGCGCAGGCCACACCCGAGAACACTCCGCGTCGCGTGGAGACGTGCCCGGGCAACCGCCGCTGGGTGCAGCTGATGTTCGACGCCTTCCTGCTCCAGCAGGGTGCGACCTCGATGCTGGACGCCCGCGACGCGATGCTCGCGGCCGACCAGGCCCGCTTCGGGGGTGCCGACCTGGCGACGATGTGGGCGGCGTTCGCCCGCCGGGGCATGGGCCGCGACGCGATCACCCCCGACGCGGACAGTGACGAGCCGACCCCGAGCTTCGCCTCCCCGCTCGGCGCCAACTCCACCGTGTCCTTCCGCAGCAGCGGCCCGACGCAGGTCTATGTCGGCGACTACGAGGCGCGCGTGACCCCGGTCGCGGACACCGACCCGGCCACGCCGATCACCGAGGCCGCGCCCTTCACCCCGGGCACCTACCGGATGCTGGCGGTCTCGTCCGACCGCGGCTTCACCCGCTTCACGATGGTCGTCCCCGCCGGCGGCGGTGCCGTCGAGGTCAACATCGACAACGCCGTCAACGTCGCGAGCGCAGCGGCCGGCGCCACGGTGATCGGCTCGACCGACGGCTCGCTCAACGCTGCCGCCCTCATCGATGGCACCGAGGCGACCAACTGGGGTGGCGTCACCACCGACAGCGTCGACGTCAGCCACCCGCAGGTCTCCGTCGACCTGGCCGGCGACGTGTCGACCGTGCGCCGGGTCAACGTCAGCGCCTACCTCCGACCGGCGCCGGCGTCACCGACCGACGTCCCGTTGTACGGCGAAGCGTCGGCCGACGAGGATCCCGACTCGGGCTCGCGGTTCACGGCGCTGCGCCAGTTCGCACTCGAGGCCTGCGTCGCGTCGTGCGGCGCGGCCGAGGCCACCTGGTCGCGGTTCTACACCTCCCCGGAGGACGCCTTCCCGAGCGTTCGACCCAGGCCGGTGGCCCCGACCCTGAACATGCGCGAGTTCGACGTGCCGGACACCGACGCGTCCGCCGTACGCCTAGTGGTCTTGGAGAACCAGTGCTCGGGCCACGAGGGCTACGCCGGCGAGCTCGACAACGACCCGACCAACAACACCGACTGCAAGGCCGACTCCGATCGTGACTCGTTCGTGCACGCCGCCGAGCTCCAGGTCTTCGGCACCGCCACCACGGTGACCAGCCCGACGCCGGGCGTGATCCCGGTGTCGCCGGGCACGCCGACCACCACCCCGACGACCACCCCGACGACCACGACCACGCCCACGACCACGCCCACGACCACCCCGACGACGACCGCGACGCCCGGGTCGCAGCGGGTCCCGACCGGGGTGAGGCTGCGGGTCTTCCGGGCCGTGCAGACCCGGGCCAACGGCGCGCCCCGCTTGCGGATCCGGCTGACGGTCGGCGGCATCCGAGCCGCCCGGCCGGGCCGGCTCGTCGTCAAGCTGGACGGCCGGCGCTACCGGCTGGTCAAGGTGACCGGGAAGAAGTCCGTCCAGCGCCTGCTGATCACGCGCCGTCTGGCCCCGGGGAAGCACCGCGTGCAAGTCTACTTCCGACCCGCCGACCGCACCGCCTTCGCGCCGTCGAAGTCGAAGAAGGTGAAGCTGCGCGTGCTACGCCGCTGACAGAAGTGGAGATTTGTCCATCCACTTGTCGGAGGAGCTGGCCGGTCGTGAGACCGCGTCGCTCGTGTCGCTCATGCTGGCCGTCCTCGGCGGCGTCGCCGCCATCGTGGGCTTCGTGTTCTACGTCGGCCTGGCCCTGCGCCGCGGCGACATCGACTGGAGCGGCTGGCCGGCGACCTGCCTCGTCGTGCTCGTCGGGGGCATGTTCCTGACCGGTCTGATCGGCCCGGCGCTCGCCCGTGGGGGTGGCCGCGCCTGACGCTGGCTTGCGTGTGGACCTCCGAGTCGCAAGTGTGGGCCCATGGTTGGCCGTATCCCCGTCATGGACGTCTCCCCCGTCGTCGACCTTGGCCGTCACTCGGCCAAGGCGACCATCGGCGAGCCCCTGCCCATTCGCGCCTCGGTGTTTCGCGAGGGTCACGACCAGCTGAGCGCGGAGGTGGTGCTCACCGATCCGGGCGGCAGCAAGCGCGCGCCGGTGCTCATGACCAAGAGCACCGAGGTCCCCGACCTCTACGAGGCGTGGGTCACCCCTGACCTCGAAGGGGCGTGGACCTTCGAGATCCAGGCCTGGTCCGATCCGCTGGCGACCTGGGAGCACGATGCCGGGCTGAAGATCCCCGCCGGCGTCGACGTCGAGCTGATGTTCACCGAGGCGCGCCTGCTGCTCAACCGCGTCATCGCCGGCGGCGGCCTCGAGGACCGGGAGATCGCCGTCCTCAGCGGCGGAGCGCAGGCCGCGGCCGACGACGAGCGCCCCGTCGAGGCCCGCCTCGCGGTGCTGCAGAGCCCGGACCTGGTCGAGGTGCTGACCAGTCATCCGCTGCGCGAGCTGGTCACCCACGAGGGCCCCTACCCCTTCTTCGCCGACCGCAGCCTCGCCCTGTTCGGCTCGTGGTACGAGTTCTTCCCGCGCTCCGAGGGCGGGACGTTGGACGAGGCGACGGGCAGGGTCACGACCGGCACGTTCCTCACCGCGTCGAAGCGGCTCGACGCCGTGGCGGAGATGGGCTTCGACGTCATCTACCTCCCGCCCATCCACCCGATCGGCGAGGTCAACCGGAAGGGCCCGAACAACACCCTGACCCCCGGGCCCGAGGACACCGGCTCCCCGTGGGCCATCGGCAGCAAGGACGGCGGCCACGACGCCATCCACCCCGAGCTCGGGACCTTCGACGACTTCGACGCGTTCGTGGACCGGGCCGGCGAGCTCGGTCTCGAGGTCGCCCTCGACCTCGCCCTGCAGGCGGCCCCCGACCACCCGTGGGTCACCAGCCACCCGCAGTTCTTCACCACTCGCGCCGACGGCACCATCGCCTACGCGGAGAACCCGCCGAAGAAGTACCAGGACATCTACCCGATGAACTTCGACAACGACCCGACCGGCATCTGCCGTGAGGTCCTGCGGGTCGTCCGGCTCTGGATGTCGCACGGGGTGCGGATCTTCCGCGTCGACAACCCGCACACCAAGCCGCTCGCGTTCTGGGAGTGGCTGCTCAAGGAGATCCGGCGCACGGACCCCGACGTGATCTTCCTGTCCGAGGCGTTCACCCGGCCGGCGATGATGCACGGGCTCGGCGCCGTCGGCTACCACCAGAGCTACACCTACTTCACCTGGCGCACCACCAAGCAGGAGCTCGAGTCCTACCTCACCGAGGTCGCCACCGAGTCCGACCACCTGATGCGGCCCAACTTCTTCGTCAACACCCCGGACATCCTGCATGCCTATCTGCAGTACGGCGGACCGGCGGCGTTCAAGATCCGCGCGGTGCTCGCAGCGTGCGGATCGCCGAGCTGGGGCGTCTACGCCGGCTACGAGCTGTTCGAGCACGTGGCCGTGCGCCCGGGGTCGGAGGAGTACCTCGACTCGGAGAAGTACCAGATCCGGATCCGCGACTGGAAGCAGGCGGATGCCGACGGGCGGACGCTGGCGCCGTACATCACCAATCTCAACGAGATCCGGCGCGCGCACCCCGCGCTCCAGCTGCTGCGCAACCTGACGATCCACGGCAGCGACGACGACAACGTGCTCGTCTTCTCCAAGAAACACGGGGAGGGTCCGGACAGTGACACCGTGATCGTGGTGGTCAACCTCGACCCGCACGCCGCGCGCGAGACGATGGTGCACCTCGACATGCCCGCCCTGGGCATGGAGTGGCAGGACTCGTTCGTCGCGCACGACGAGATCACCGGCGCCGACTGGAGCTGGAACCAGAACAACTACGTCCGTCTCGACCCCGGCGCCGAGCCCGCCCACATCCTGACCGTCCGGAGCCCCCGTTGAGCAGCACTGAGCCGACCACCGTCCTCAACCAGAGCGTCGACACGGAGTGGTTCCGCACCGCGGTCTTCTACGAGGTGCTGGTCCGCTCGTTCCGTGACTCCAACGGCGACGGAACCGGCGACTTCAAGGGGCTGATCGAGAAGCTCGACTACCTCGAGTGGCTCGGCGTCGACTGCCTGTGGGTGCCGCCGTTCTTCACCTCGCCCCTGCGCGACGGCGGCTACGACGTCGCCGACTACACCAACATCCTTCCCGAGTGCGGCACCACCGAGGACTTCCACGAGTTCCTCGACGAGTGCCACAAGCGCAACATCCGGGTGATCATCGACTTCGTCATGAACCACACCTCGGACGCGCACCCGTGGTTCCAGGCGAGTCGAGAGGACCCCGAGGGCCCGTACGGCGACTTCTACGTCTGGTCCGACACCGAAGAGCTCTACGAAGACGCTCGCATCATCTTCGTCGACACCGAGCCGTCCAACTGGACGTGGGACCCGGTACGCCAGCAGTACTACTGGCACCGGTTCTTCCACCACCAGCCCGACCTCAACTTCGACAACCCGAAGGTGCGCGAGGCGATCATGGAGGCGATGGCCTTCTGGCTCGACATGGGCCTCGATGGCTTCCGCCTCGACGCGGTGCCCTACCTCTTCGAGCGCCCCGGCACCAACGGCGAGAACCTCCCCGAGACCCACGAGTTCCTCAAGGAGTGCCGCAAGTTCGTCGACAACAACTACCCCGGGCGCGTGCTGCTGTGCGAGGCCAACCAGTGGCCGGCCGACGTGGTGGAGTACTTCGGCCCGGAGCTCGACGAGGAGACCGGCCGCTGGATCGGCACCGAGTGCCACATGGCCTTCCACTTCCCGGTGATGCCACGCATCTTCATGGCCGTGCGTCGCGAGTCGCGCTTCCCGATCTCGGAGATCCTCGAGCAGACGCCGGCCATCCCCGACGGGTGCCAGTGGGGCATCTTCCTGCGCAACCACGACGAGCTCACGCTCGAGATGGTCACCGACGAGGACCGCGACTACATGTGGGGCGAGTACGCCCAGGACCCACGCATGAAGGCCAACATCGGCATCC
>JBDSPC010000355.1:0-9897 GCA_039914485.1 Nocardioides sp. | reverse complement strand
GCTGGTCGAGGTACTGGCCGATCACGAGGGTGGGTTGGCCGTCGTGCTGGTCCACCAGGCGGCGTACGACATCGATCTTGGCGTGCGTGCAGGCCGCCAGCCGGTAGCGCTCCTCCGGCTCGGCGGTGGCGTAGGCGAGCCGCTGCCCCTCGGGCAGGGTGACGCGGACCTCGACGCAGTCGGCGGGTGCGATCCAGCCCTGCGCCTCGATGTCCTTCCACGGCGCGTCGTAGCGCTTGGGCCCGATCAGCGAGAAGACCTCGCCCTCGCGGCCGTCCTCACGCACCAGCGTCGCGGTCAGTCCGATGCGGCGACGGGCCTGCAGGTCGGCGGTCATCCGGAAGATCGGTGCCGGCAGCAGGTGCACCTCGTCGTAGACGATGAGGCCCCAGTCGCGCGCGTTGAGCAGCTCGAGGTGGGAGTAGACGCCCTTCCGGCGCGTGGTCATCACCTGGTACGTCGCAATGGTGACCGGCCGCACCTCCTTGACGGATCCGGAGTACTCCCCGATCTCGTCGGCGGTCAGGGACGTGCGCTTGATCAGCTCGTCCTTCCACTGCCGGGCGCTGACGGTGTTGGTGACGAGGATCAGCGTGGTCGCGGACGCCTGGGCCATCGCGGCCGCGCCGACGATGGTCTTGCCGGCGCCACAGGGCAGGACGACGACGCCGGAGCCGCCGTGCCAGAACGACTCGGCCGCCTCCTGCTGGTACTTGCGCAGCTCCCAGCCGTCCTCGGTCAACGCGATGGCGTGCGCTTCGCCGTCGACGTAGCCCGCGAAGTCCTCGGCCGGCCAGCCGAGCTTGAGCAACGCCTGCTTCAGGTTGCCGCGCTCGCTGGCGTGCACGACGACCGAGTCGTCGTCGATGCGGTTGCCGAGCATGCCGGCGATCTTCTTGGCGCGGAGGACCTCCTCCAGGACCGGGCGGTCGGTGGAGGACAGCACGAGCCCGTGCGTCGGGTGCTTCTCCAACCGCAGTCGGCCGTAGCGGCCCATCGTCTCGGCGATGTCGACGAGCAGCGCGTGGGGTACGGCGTAGCGACTGAACGTCAGCAGCGCGTCGACCACCTGCTCGGCGTCGTGACCGGCCGCGCGTGCGTTCCACAGACCCAACGGCGTGAGCCGATAGGTGTGGATGTGCTCGGGCGAGCGCTCGAGCTCGGCGAAGGGCGCGATCGCCTTGCGCGCATCGCTCGCTCGGGGGTGGTCGATCTCCAGCAGCAGCGTCTTGTCGCTCTGGACGATCAGGGGGCCGTCATTCACGAAGCAGCAGCCTTCTGCCGCGCGCGGTACGCCGCAACGTTGGCCCGCGAGGAACACCGCTCCGAGCAGTAGCGACGCGACTGGTTGGGGGAGGTGTCGACGAAGACGTTGACGCACTTGACGGCCTGGCACAGTCCGAGCCGGGTGGCGCCGAGGTCGCAGACGAGGTTGGCCAGGCCCATCAGCGACTCGCTGATCAGCAGCTCGGACACCGACGCGGCGCGGTTGGCGACGTGCATGTGCAGGTGGGAGGGGTCGTGGTCGCTGATCATCGGCGTGACGGGGTGCTCGATCAGCAGCTCGTTGAGCGTGGTGACGACGACGCGCGCCTCGCCCCGGTCGGACGCCTCGAACACCGGCCGCAGCTCGGCCTGGAAGCTGCGCAGCGACGCCACGTCGCGCTCGCTCAGGGTGGGGTGCAGCCACACGCGCTGCGAGAGGTGGGCCAGCAGTGCGTCGACGTCGGGCAGGTCGGCATTGAGCAGCGCCGCCGCCGACTCGGCGTACCGGATGAAGTCCACCTGGCCACTCTACGGTTGGGGCGGGGACAGGGGAGCGACAGTCGTGATCCGGTGCACGGCGAACAGTCGCTCGTCGTCGCTGCGGTGGTCGTGTGCCATCAGCTGACCACCCTCGAGTCGCAGGGGGTCGACCACGCGGTCCGAGCTGGCGCCATGGTTGTCGACGTAGCCGATCACGACGGTCTCGCCGAGCTCGATCGCCTCGCGGATCGCGGCCAGCGCGCTCGACGGCGTGGTCGCGATCGCCGGTGACGCCGGCCTGCTCGCGGTCGCGAGGTCGCCGCTGCGGATGGCGGTGACGACGGAGGAGACGGTGGCCTGCGCGCGGGCGGAGGCGGCGCCCCGGGTGCGAGCCGAGCGGGGGCGACGGGCGCGCATCAGGTCGCGGCGCGCGACCCGGACGGTGCCGTCCGGCGCCTCCACGACGGGTGCTGCCCCGAGCTCACGCAGCCGCGGGAGGAGTACGTCGACGGGCACGGTCGAGATCAGCACCGTCGGCGCGATCCGTCGCAGCCCGAGGTTGCCGGCCTTCGGGTTGTGCAGCAGCTCGGTGAGCGCGGCCTCGTCGTCGGCACGCAGGAATGACTCCGCCTGTCCCACGCGGACCGTGCCGAAGGTGCGGGCCACGTCGTCGACGAGGTAGGTCAGCGGCTGGGGGATCGGTGTACGCGAGACCGAGCCGACGAAGTCGTGGACCTCCAGGGCCGACCAGCCGGCGTCGAAGGCGCGGCGGACCGAGCTGTTGGTGAAGCGGTAGACCGTGGCCCCGCCACGAGACTCGACGTCGGCGAGGAGGTGGAGCGTGCGCGCCAGCTCGGTCTCCAGCGGTCCGGGGGCGACCGCCGTCAGGTCGGCCTGGAGCAGCACGTGGTCGACGGGGTGGGGCAGGTGCGGGGTGATCGCCGACAGGGCTGTGTCGTGGTCGTGGCTGAGGATCGCGCGGCCCGCGGTCGACAGTCCGCCCGCTCCGACGAGTCCGAGCAACCCGGCCTCGTGGACGGCCGCCGCGACGAGATCGCGGTGCACCGAGGGGCGGCGAGGACGCAGCCAGGCGACCCGCTCGACGAGGGAGGGCACGCCGGTGCCGGTGGCGAGCACCGATCCGGGCGCGAGTGAGTCGAGCTGGCCCAGCGCGAGCGCGCGCGCCTCCGGTGCCATCACGCTGGACAGGTCGGGCGCGAGCGCGTTCCAGGTCTTGCCGCCCGGGTCCTTGCCGCCGATCAGGCTGGGCAGCCGGGTGGTGTCGAGCCACGCCAGCGCCAGCGTCACCCAGCGCTCCGCGGTCGAACCCGCGGCCCAGGTGTCGAAGGCGTCGGTCGGCAGCCAGACCTCGTTGCCGTCCGGGTCGGCGGCCGTCGTCAGCAGCCCGGCCGCCGAGGCGATCTCGATGAGCAGGCCGGCCTCGGGCTCGGTGACCTGGAGCTCGGAGGCGGCCGCCTTCAGGTCGCGCACTGCGAGGCCGCCGCTGCGCAAGGTCGCGGGCGGTTCGAGGCCCCAGTGGTCGAGCAGCAGCTCTGTGCGCCGTACGACATCGAAGGCGGCGCCGCCGGCGGTCCGGTCGACGAGCTCCGCGTCGCGGGCCGTGGTGGCCAGCTCGGGCACCTCGTCGCGCGGCGTGGTCGTGGTGTGGCCGCCGCGCAGCGCGATGCCGACCTCTCCCGGCAGGACCAGCAGGCCGCCGTCGCGCGGGATCAGCAGCCGGTGCGCGATCAGCTCCTCGACGGGGGTCGCGGCGTCGGCGGGGGAGACGGTACGGCGAGCACTGCCGGTCGTGCCCTCGCCGCCGTTGGCCAGCACGTGCTCGAGCAGGGCCCGGGCCCGCGGGCTGACGGCATCGAGGCGCTCGGTCACCTCGGACGGCGTGCCCGGATCGGCCGACATCGGCCGCAGCCCGCTGACGCCGGCCGAGTCGTCTCCTCGGAGAGCCTCGCCCACACCGCTCAACGGACGCAGGCCGGCCGGCGACTCCCAGACCAGCGCGAAGTCGATCAGCCGCTCGATCGCGACGGCCGTCGCGTCGTCGTCGGCGTGCACGATCCGGAGAAGTTCGGATTGGGTGGTTTGGTTTGCAACCACGAGGGCATCAAGCACGGAGAGCTCGAGCCGGCTGAGGTTGTCGAGCGCCCTGAGGACAGAAGAACGAGTGGCGGCGCGCGACGCCAGCTGCGCGGAATCATGAGGTGCGGGAGTGGCGAGATCCGGACGCAGCTGCAGCAGCGCCGCGAGCCGGGCATCCGGCCAGCGGCGCAATTGGTCTGCGAGCGTCCGCGGGGGCGCCTGCTCCTGGGTAGACATCCCTTCTACGCTACTCGCCGAGCCCATGCGGTGGCTCATCGTCGACGAGGGTGAGGCTGGGCATGAAGCCGGTTGATCTGCACCACGGTTCCGCCTCCGAGGTGGGGCACGTGCGCAAGGTCAACGAGGACTCCTTCCTGGTCGCCCCACCGGTGTTCGTGGTCGCCGACGGCATGGGTGGACACTCCGGCGGCGACGTGGCCAGCCGCATCGTGGTCGAGGAGTTCGCCCGGCTCGCCGAGGAGGGCTACGACCCGCTGCGCGGGGCCGAGTTCGTCGCCGAGACGCTGTCGCGGGCACAGGTCCGGATCCTCCAGTACGGCGAGGCGCAGCGCGGCACGCACCCGCGCTGGCATGCCGGCACCACGTGCGTGGCGGCCGTCCTCGTCGAGGACCACGAGGACACCTTGTGGATGCTCGTCAACCTCGGCGACTCCCGCATCTACCGCTTCAACGACGGCGTGCTCGACCAGGTCAGTGTCGACCACTCGGTGGTCCAGGAGCTGATCGACGCGGGCGAGATCACCGTGGAGGAAGCCGCGGTCCACCCCGAGAGGCACGTCATCACCCGCGCGCTCGGCAGCCCCGAGGGCGTCGCTCCCGACTTCTTCCTGCTGCCGCTCTCCGCGGCCGAACGACTCCTGCTCTGCAGCGACGGCATCAGCGGCATGATCGGGGACCCCGAGATCGAGGACATCCTCGACCGCATCCACGATCCGCGTGATGCCGCCGACGCCCTGGTGCAGGCCGCCCTCGATGCAGGTGGTCGCGACAACGCGACAGCCGTCGTCGTCGATGTGGTGGGATTGGTGCACGACGATTCCTATGACTCCGAGCGCCAGCGCGCGAGTCTCGAAGACAAACTGGGGGCCCGACCGTGACCGAGGACGCCGCACACAAGAGGACCTTCGCCGCAGGCGACTGGTATGCCGTCGTGGGGGAGCACGTCACCGCTCTCGTCCCCGCCGACGCGCGCGCCCGGGTCGCCGGGCTCTGGGACCTCGCCGACGGCGGGGCGTCCTTCGAAGCGGTGCTCGACGGCCTGCTCGTCGATGGCCTGAGCACGCTTTCCGGCTTCGCCCTCGTCGGCCACGGCGCCCGCACCCGGGTCGTGGTCCGCGGCGACGTCACCGCCTCCTTCCGTACGCCGAACGGTGACGTCGACATCGCCGACGAGCCCGGTGCGCTGTGGGTCGAGCGCACCCTCGACGGCGTCACGAGCGGCCGGCTCAGCGTCGGCGGTGCAGTCGACGGGTCCGACCTCGCGCTGGTCACCGGTGTCGCCCGCGCATCGGCGGTGCAGTTCGGCGAGGTGGCCGCGCCCGCTCCGGCCGACACCGAGCCGGTCGAGACGGCTCCCGAGGTCGCGCCGGTCGAGGCGCCCGCGCCCGCGCCTGTCGTCCCCGCCGTCGCCGAGCCGACGCCGGAGCCGACGCCGGAGCCGACGCCCGAACCCGAGCCCGTCGCCAGTGAGCCGCTGACCTTCGGAGACCCCGACGCCGACGACCCGACGCCGACCGGCGAACAGCCTGCGGTGACCGACGAGGCGGCGTCCGCACCGGATGACCACGACGGCCAGACCACCGTCGGCGCACCCCTCGAGGACTTCGTGCGACCCCAGATCGGCCTCCCCGGTCAGGAGCTGGCGCCGGCCGTCGTCGCGCACCCCGTCGCCAAGCTGATCTTCTCGACCGGCGAGGTCCTCGACGTCGACCGCGTGATCCTGGTCGGGCGGGCGCCGGAGGCTCGCCGGTTCGCCTCGAGCGACCAGCCGCACCTGGTGACGGTGTCCAGCCCGAACCACGAGATCTCCTCCACGCACCTCGAGATCCGTCCCGGTGCGGGCGCCGACCACGGCATGGCCGTCGTCACCGACATGGGCTCGACCAACGGCACCGTGCTCGTGCAGCCCGGGCTGCCGCCGGAGGACCTGCAGGCCGGTATCGCGGTCTCGCTGATCCCGGGCGCGATCCTCGATCTCGGTGACGGCGTCACCATCCAGACGACCAACCCGTGAGCGCGGCAGGACTGACCGTGACCGAGCACGCCCCCGAGACCTATCCGATCGCCGAGCTCGAGCGACGGTTCTACGCCTTCTTCATCGACCGGCTGATCGGCTGGACGCTGGTGGCGGTCGCCGGCTTCGGGGCCTGGCTCGTCCTCGATGACGTGTGGACGGCAGTGGCCATCGGGTCGGGCGTGCTGGCGCTCAGCTGGCTGGTCATCGCCGTCCTGGTCGGGGTCAGCGGCAACACGCCCGGCAAGGCGATGGTCGGGCTGCGCGTCGTCCACCACGGCACCGGCACACCCATCGGCGTCGGCCGCTCCCTGCTGCGATCCGTCGTGCTGGCGCTCGCGTCCGTCCCGACCTTCGCGCTCGGGCTCGCGACCCTGGCCTGGACCGCGGTCGAGGACCGCGGTCGGCAGCGGCGCGGGTGGCACGACCACGTCGCACACTCCGTCGTCGTCGACGTGCGGCCCATGGCCGCCTTCGTCGACGAGGTGGACGAAGGTGCCCGCCACGTCGTCAACCTGACGGCCATGCGGCTCATCCCCGCCCCGCCGATCGAGCCGCCGGCCCCGCCGCGCCGGGTCAACCCGGAGCAGTCGACGCGCCGGACGCCGATGCCCCAGCAGGCAACCCCGGTGCCGGTCCAGCAACAGCCCCAGGCACCGCAGCACGCGCGCCAGCAGCCGCCAGCGGCGCCGCGGGCCCAGCTGCCGCCCACGCCTCCGCCTCCGCCCAGTGTCCCGCCGACGCATCCGCCGGACGACGACGGCCGCACCGCCGTGCGGGTCCGCCCCGGCGCCGTACCCACCGGTCCGCGCTGGCGGGTCACCTTCGACAACGGCGAGTCGTTCCTGGTCGAGGGACTGGCCCTGGTCGGGCGACGTCCCGAGCCCCGCTCCGGGGAACAGGTGCACCACCTCGTGCCGCTCAGCTCCGCCGACATGTCCGTCTCCAAGACGCACGCCCAGTTCGGCCCCGCCTCCGACGGTGTCCTCGTGGTCATGGACCGCGGCTCGACCAACGGGTCGGTGCTGATCCGCCAGGGCGTCTCGCGGCCCTTGACGGCCGGCAAGCCCGCCACCCTGGTCGACGGCGACGTCGTGTCCTTCGGCGACCGACAGATGTCCGTACGCCGCGAGGCCTGACTCACGGGTCTCAGCGCGTGATCGCGACCGGGACCCGGGTCTCGGAGCCGCGGGCACCGCGCCACACGAGCCAGCCGTCGTCGAGGGGGGTCGGCCCGGTGGGGCCGGTGATGGTCACGCGCACCGTCGCGGTCTCACCCGGAGCGAGTCGCAGGGCGACGGGCGTCATCCGGACGCGGTGGCGCTGGAAGCCGATGGCCCGGACCGAGAAGTACTCAGCGCGCGAGCCGAGGTTGGTGAGTCGACGCGTCGTCGTACCGCCGCCGCTCATCACGATCGACGAGGCGTTCAGGCCGGACCAGGACAGGTCGTCGAGGGCCCGACGATAGCTCGAGGTCGGGAGATCGAGGGCGAGCCCGGCCTTGCGCAGCGCGCCCACCTGACCGGCACCCTGGGTGAGCGTCGAGGCCCCGGCGACCGGCTGCGCGGTGGTGGTGAGCACGGACCGGACGACCGGGGCCGACCAGTCGTGCTCGGCGCGGAGCAGGGCAGCCAGGCCACTGACGCGGGCCGTCGCCGCAGAGGTGCCGGAGAACAGCGCCCACGAGCCTGGCGTGGCGCCGAGCACACCCTCGCCGAGCGCGACCACGTCGGGCTTGAGCAGGGTGGAGCGCGAGTCGCCGGACGCGGACCAGCCCGCTGCCCGGGCGGCGGCGGGCCGCTGAGCGACACCCGCGATGCGCACGACCGTGCGGGGATGGGTGCGTGCCCAGCGGGTCAGGCGGCGTCCGTCGCGCTGCGTCAGCTGGACCGTCGGGACGCTGTGGAAGTCGTCGATCACGCCGCCGGGCCGGTTGTTGACCAGCACCATGGCGACACCATCGGCCAGCGCGACGGCCTCGGACTTGTCGACGCGACCGATGCCTCCGCGCACGCAGAGGACGGCGCGGTCGGCGACCTTGCGCGCGTCGAGCGAGCCGGGGCGGCACTGGCTGGCGTCTCGGCGACGAGCACCGGCGACTGCGGCGTCGGCGCCGAGCACGAGACGGACCGGGTCAAGGGCGCGGCGCGAGCGGCTGGCGCCCGTGAGGCTCGGGCCGCGGACGACCGAGACCCGGCCGCGCAGGATGCTGCCGCGGGTCGCGCCGACCGTGGTGACCCACGGTGACGCGTGACCGGCGAGGGCCGAGCGTCCGGCGTTGCCGGCGGCGCCGATCACCACGATGTCGGCCTCGGCCGCACCGAGCAGCGCACGCTCGACCGTGTCGATCGAGGTGGGCCCGGCGACGGCGACGTTGAGGACGTCCACCTTGTCGGCGGTCGCTCGGTCGATCGCGGACACCAGGTCGGCGGTCGCACAGCCGTCGTCGGCGGGGTCGGGAGCGGCCCAGCAGGCCTTGTAGGGCGCGACGCGGGCACGCGGGGCGATGCCACCGAAGTTGCCCATGGTGCGGCCGTTCACGCGCACGGAGACGTCGGAGTTGCCGGCCGCCACGGACGCGACCTGGGTGCCGTGACCGACGGCGTCGAGGGGCGAGAGGCTCTCGGAGGACCGGATGCGGTCCTCGCCGAAGCCGGCCACCCACCAGCCCGCGCCGACGACCTTGCGGTTGCAGGCGGCAGCGGTCCAGTCGGCTCCGGTCGTGCACTCTCCGGCGTACGCCGACGTGCGGCCGCCGAGGCCCGGTACGTCGGCGAAGAGCGGGGAGTCGGGTGCGAGCCCCGAGTCGACGAAGCCGATGACGACGCCCGACCCGCCACGACCGCGCGTGCGGACGAGCTGTGAGCGCTGCGCGCCGGAGGAGGTGACCCGTCCGGCCATCGGCAGCACCGAGTTGGCCTCGATCGTCTCGACCTCGCCCATGGACTCCAGTGCCGACACCTGGTCGGCGGTCAGCTCGACCGCGAACCCGTTGAGCGCGGTCGTCCAGCGGTACGTCGCCTCGGGGGCGTCGACGGCGGCGAGAACGGCGTCCTGGCGGGCGAGCAGGGTGGCCGCGTCGTCGCTCGAACCGGACGTGCCCGCGCCGGTGAGCGTCACGAGCTGCAGGCTCGGCACACCTTCATCGGCGGCGTGACTGGGGGTGGCGATCAACGCACCGCCGAGGACGAGCGCCGCGACCAGTCCCGGCAGCAGCACGCGGGCTGCTCGGGTCGGGGTGCGGTGTGTCGTCACGGTCAGTGTCTTTTCGGCTCGTTGTCGCAGGTCAGAGCGCGCCATTGTGTCGCGGAACCCTCCATGGTGTCAGCCAGATGGTGGGGAATCAAAGCCGCATGCCTACGCTGACGACATGTCTGTCTCGCCACCCTCGCTCGTCGTGGGCTTCGACCTGGACATGACCCTGATCGACACGGTGCCCGGGTTCGCGGCCACGCTCGAGGTTCTCGGCGCCGAGCTCGGGGTCGAGTTCCCGATCGCGGAGCTCACCCAGAAGCTCGGTCCGCCGCTCGATCTGATCCTGGGGCCGCACCTCGCTCCCGATGCGGTCGGCCCCGCAGGCGATCGCTTCCGCGAGCTCTACGTCGACCACTCGATCCTTCCGGTGCCCGCGCTGCCCGGGGCGCACGAGTCGCTGGCCGCCGTCCGCCGCCACGGCGGACGGACCGTCGTCGTGACCGGCAAGTTCGCTCCCAACGCCCAGCGCCACCTCGACCACCTGGACCTCGATGTCGACCACCTCGAGGGATGGGTGTGGGGCGTCGGCAAGGCCGACGCGCTCC
>JBDSPC010000354.1:0-7054 GCA_039914485.1 Nocardioides sp. | reverse complement strand
AGCGACGTCTGCGACTCGCGGGCGACGTAGTGCTCGACGAGGACCTTGTCCTCGAGCACGGCGATCTGGGTCAGCTCCTTGCGCTGGCGGATCACCATGACGCGGTCGACCGACTCGCGGCGGGCGAGGAACTCGGCCTCGCTGACGATCGGGGCGCGGCGGCGGCCGGCCTCGCGACCCTCGCGGCGACGCTGCTTCTTGGCCTCGAGCCGCGTGGAGCCGGCGAGCGCGGTGATCTGGTCCTCGGGCGCGCGGCGGTTGCGGACGCGGGTGACGGTGTTGGGCTCGTCGTCGCTCTCACCGCCCTCCTCACCGGCACGGCGGCGACGGCGACGGCGACGCGAGGTGCCGTCGCCCTGCTCGTTCTGATCGTTGTCGTCGGTGTCGCTGCCGCGCGAGTCGCTCGACTTGTCGGCGTCCTCCTCGGAGTCGGACTCGTCGTCGGAGTCGCCGTCCTGGGTGTCGGAGGAACCCTCGCCGCCCTTGCGGCGACGACGGCCCCCGCGGCGTCGGCGACGGCGGGCGGGACCGGTGCCGTCGCCGTTGTCGGCGCCGCCCTCGGTGTTCTCGTCGTCGCTGTCGGCGTCGTCAGCATCGGTGTCGGCCTCGTCGGTCTCGTCCTCGACGGGGGCGGCGGCCTTCTTGGCCGGCGCCTTCTTCGCGGCGGCCTTCTTGGCGGTGGTCTTGCGGGCCGTGCGGGCGGGAGCCGCGTCAGCGACGGCTTCCTCGTCCTCGGCGTCGACGTCGACGTCCTCGACGGGGGCCGCGACGGCCTTCTTGGCGGCGGAGCGGGTACGGCGGGTGGTGGTGACCACCGGCGCCTGGAAGAGCGGCGCGATGCCGGCGGCCGGGGCGTCCTCTGCCGTCTCGGCTGCCTCGTCCACGACGGGCGCGTCGGCGACCTTCTTGGCGGTCCGCTTCGCGGCGGTCTTCTTGGTGGGCGCCTCGGCCGACTTCTTGGTGGTCGTCTTGGCGGCAGCAGTCTTCTTGGCAGCGGCCTTGCGGGCCGGGGCCTTCTTCGCCGGGGCGGCGGTGGCCTCGTCGGTGGCCTCGGCGATCAGCGCGTCCTGCACCGACTCGGCCGGGGCCGAGACGGCCTTCTTCGTCGCGCGGGTGCGGGTGGTCTTCTTCACCGTCGGCGCCGCGGGGGTCTCCACGGCGTCGTTGGCGCTGCTCTCGACCGGGGTGGCCACCTCGACCGCCGGGGCGGCGGGAGTGCGCGTCGCGGCGGTCTTGCGCGGGGCCCGCGTCGTCTTCTTCACCACCGGTGCCGCCGGGGTGGACGCCTCCGGGGAGTCAGAGGTGCCGGTGGTGTTGTCGTTCGGGTTGTCGTCGAGCATGTCGCTCTCCTCGCCGGCACCCGGATCAGCTCCGGGACCGTGTCGGCGCCTCGAGACCCGGGTGAGGGGCGTCGGACGCAAAGCCTTCGGTGGCGGCGACACCCTCCGCGTGCGCGTCATCCAATGCGCGTCGGCCACCATTCCGCGGTCGCCGGGCCTGGATAGTGCATCTCTGTCACCGATGCACTGGCAGCGTCGCGGAACTGGTGTCAACCAACATCTGAATGTGCCGGACCTTGAGGGGGCCCGGCGAGAACGTCGTCGGCTCGTCGTGGCTGGCGGACCAACCTCGTCGAACGTGGCGAGTATCGCACACTCGCCCCGAAACGCCGGTAACCCGAGTCCCGGTGAACGGAGACCTCAGAGCAGCGGGTCGCCGATCGCGCCGGACTCCTCGAGCGGGCCCTGGGCGAGCCTCGTCATGAGGGGCGCCTCGCCCATCGGCGTACCGGACACGGCGGTCAGCGCCGTGAGCACGTCGTCGGGACGGACCGCGGGGACGCCGTGTCGGAGCACGAGGTCGAGCCGGGCGAGCTCCCCCTCGGCACCGCTGGCCATGACGCTGAGCACGGCGCCGCGCGCATCGAACTCGCGAAGGCCCTTCTTCGTCATCCGCTCGACCAGCACCTCGTCGGCGTCGGAGAACGCCTTGACGGCTGCCTGCAGTTCGGCGGCCGGCACGGAGAGGTCGATGCGCCAGCGACTCGCCTCGAGGCGGTCGGCCAGCGACCCGCCGGGTGACTCGACGACCTCGAGGATGTCGAGACCGGGCGGGAGCGCCTCGTCCAGCAGGGCGTGCACCTCGGACGGAACCAGGACCTGGGCCAGTGCGATCTCGAGGTATTCCGCCTCGCTCGCCGAACCGGTCGGCGCCGCGCCCGCATAGGACATCCGCGGGTGCGGGTTGAAGCCCGACGAGTAGGCCATCGGGATGCGCGCACGGAAGACCGCCCGCTCGAAGGCGCGGCTGAAGTCGCGGTGGCTGGTGAAGCGGAGGCGGCCACGCTTGGCGTAGCGCACTCGAAGGCGCTGTACCGGGGGCGGCTGCTGGGGTGGGTCCTTGCGTGCCATATCGCCGCACAGGCTAGCCGTCAGTGGACGCAGAAGCCGACTTCAGGGCAGCCCTACGGCAATCGAGCTTCTCGCATCTGCCGGGACGCATAGACGCTGTTGACGATCTCGCCGTCCAGCCAGCCGGTGAGCCGCGCGGCCTCACGATCGAGCGCCGCCACGGCGTCCGCACCGACGTCCTCCCGCAGGATCACCCGGACCGAGGCGTCGGGGTCCTGGACCCAGCAGCCGACGACGCGCCCGTTCCACCAGGCGGTGGTGCCGCCGTTGCCGTTCGTGTCGAAGAGGTACGGCGTGTGGTCGGGGTCGAGGTAGAAGTCGCGTTGCTTCCAGCCCATCAACGTCGGGTCGAGCACCGGCAGCAGCGCACCCCACGGCTCGACCTCGGGCTCCGGCTCGACGTCGTCGGCGAGCAGCCAGCCCGCGTCACCGGAGTCGAGCGAGACCGTGACCGCACCGAGGTCGGCCAGCGCCCGGCGGACCGCGGCCTTGGTCGCGCCCAGCCACCAGACGATGTCGGTCTCGGTGCCGGGACCGAAGGTGAGCAGCCATCGCCGTACGAGCTCGGCGTAGCCGGCCGCCTCGTCGAGCGGCTCGGGCACCTCCCCCAGCCAGGCCGCCATCGAGGTCCACTGCGGCTGCGACACCCGCCAGTGGCTGGCGTTGCGGCCGCGCACGATGCGGGCGTCGGCGCCGAGCTGCGTCAGCACCCGCGGCGCCAACGAGACGTCCGCGGCCCACTTCGTGTCGCCGCCGATCCGGACCTTGCCGCCGAGAACCGGCAACTCCTCGCGCAGGGCCTTCGCGCTGAGCTCGTCGCCATCAGCGAGTCGCTCGATCACAGCCGCGCAGGCATCGCGCAGCCACGCGTCACCGTCGGCGGTGAGGCCGCCGAGCACGGCGTCCTTGGCAATCTTCTTCCACTCCTGGCCCGCGACTCGCGCGGAGGCGCTCCCCCACGCCGCCGGGAGCAGGTCGCGCGGGAAGACGAACAGCGTGCGCCGCATGGCCAGCTGCTTGACGAGGCTGCGGTCGCCGTAGAGCGCCCGGTCCACGTCGGCCCGAGTGATCTCGTCGACGCGCGCGTGCAGGGAGAGGTACGGCGTGGGCGGCTCCGTCGAGTGCAGCACCGTCATCGCCCGGGTGGCGGAGACGGCGTCCGACACCCGGTGACCGGGATGGATCGCGTGCCGGCGCGCGAGCCGGGCTCGCCGCTGGCCGTCGTCGACATGCAGCTGACCGGACGGCATGCGGGTCACATCGCGATGCTGTCCAGGCCGAGGAGCGCCGGTGTCAGTGCGTACAGCACCAGAGCCGCCCAGGCGATCACGATGGCAGTGCGCGAGCGCAGCAACAGCGCGGCGAAGGCGAGCCCGAGGGGCCAGATTGCCAGGCCGTAGCGGAAGAGGATGCCGATGTACTGGTCACTCGTGAGGAACACCATCAGGTCGAGCACGATCGCGCCCAGGGACGCGCCGGCGATGTAGCCCGGCGCGAGCTGGCGCACGAAGGGCGGGAGCTGCCCGGCCAGGCCGCTCCACACCGCGATCGCGGTGCCCGCCATCGAGAGCATCAGGAACACGCTCCCGATCACCAGCTGGCCCTCCCCGAACGCGCCGAGGAATCGGATGCCGTCGATCAGGAGCGTCGACGGAAGCAGGGTCTCGACGCCGTAGTCACCCGGCGGCGGCGGGTCGCCCACCTTGGTCCACCCGACGATCAGCATCCACAGCACGGTGAACACCAAGGTGCTGCCGGCCAGGGCCGCACCACCGACCAGGGCCCGCACGCGGGTGGCCAGGTCGAAGCCCTTCGGCCAGACGATCACGGCAAGGAACGTGACGCCGAGGGCGACGACGACGGTCACGTTGGAGCCCTTGACGCCGGCCACCGCCAGGCCTGCCAGCACGAGGGTCCACCAGGGCCACTCACGTCGCAGGTAGCGCAGGGTCGCCAGCGCCGCGAAGGCGCCGACCGGGAGGTCGAGGGCGTGCGGCGTGATGAAGGTGTACTGCTGCAGGAGGGCCGGCACCAGGAGCACGGTGGTCGAGATGACGAACGACGCCGCTCGTCTCGCCCCGAAGGCCCGGGCCAGCAGGAAGAGGGTCCACATGCTCAGCGCGGCCCACAGGACGCCGACCAGCCGGCCGGCGAGCACGTAGTTCTCCACCAGGCCGGTCTTGACGATGGCGCCGGCCACCAGGCCGGTCGCGACGAAGTAGGCGGGCGGGTCGGAGGCCGACGAATTGGCGGGATAGAAGGCCTCGCCCTCCTTGCACGGCGGCGGGGCCGGCGGGCCGATCCGGATGATCCCTCGACAGGTGCGCGTGTCCTGCGACCACTCGGTCATGACCTCGCCGTTGCGCATGAACAGGTCGCCGCGCGCCACCTGGTAGACCCGCTCGGAGTACTGCCACTCGTCGAAGATTCCGAGCTCGCGGTTCTCGACGGCCTGGTCGGCCACGAACGGCGCCGCCAGGATGAGAAAGACGAGCAGCAGCAGTGCGTGCGCACGCCAGCCGCGCACGCCCTCTGCCCGCTCCGCGAGCGCGGTGAGCCTGGTCGGGATAGTCACGCCGCGGAGTATGCCTCAGCGAGGCAGACCTCCCCAGCCGTGCCGCCCTGCGTCTCGGCCCTCCCCCGGATTGCTACCATCCCGGCGTGCCGCGAACCGACTCATCACCCCGCGTGCTCGTCATCGTCCCGGCGTGGAACGAGCAGGACAGCGTGGGCCCGACAGTTCGCGAGATCCTCGAGGTACACCCCGAGGTCGACGTGCTCGTCGTCGATGACGGCTCGGGCGACCTGACGGCCCAACGTGCCGAGGCGGCCGGTGCCCGGGTGGCCCGGTTGCCCTTCAATCTCGGCGTCGGCGGTGCGATGCGGACGGGTTATCGCCACGCTGTCCGTGAGGGCTATGACGTCGCTGTACAGATCGATGCGGACGGTCAGCACGACCCGCGCTTCCTCGCGGCCCTGATCGCCGAGCTCGACCACGCGGACATCTGCATCGGGGTGCGGTTCGCCAAGCCCGATGACCCCTACACCGTGCGCGGCCCGAGGCGCTGGGCGATGTTCGTGCTGGCCACGGTGCTCAGTCGTCTGGCCGGCACCAAGTTGACCGACGTCACCTCGGGCTTCCGCGCCTGCAACCGCCGCGCGATGACAGTCTTCGCCGAGCATTACCCGGCCGAATACCTCGGCGACACGGTCGAGTCGCTGGTGATCGCGACCCGCGTCGGCTGCACGGTCACCCAGGTCCCGATCGACATGCGTCGCCGTACGGCGGGCACGGCCAGCGCGTCCCCGCTGCGGGCGGCCGTCTTCCTGTTCCGCGCCATCGTCGCGCTCGGCCTGGCGCTGGTGCGAAAGTGGCCGGCCAGCTTCGACGAAGGCGTGGTCACCGACGACCGCTCGCTGCCCCTGGACGCCGCATGACCAGCGCCAACGTGCTCGGCCTCGCCGCGGCGATCATCGTCGTGGTCACGCTCTTCGAGATGCTGCGCCGCCACCGGCTGCGCGAGAAGTACGCCCTGATCTGGTTCGTGCTCGCCATGGGCTCGCTGGCCATCGCGGCGTTCCCGTCGCTGCTCATCGGCCTGGCCGACCTGCTCAACGTGCAGGTGCCCTCCAACCTCGTCTTCTTCATCGCCTCGCTGCTGCTGCTCGCGATGAGCCTCCAGCACAGCTTCGAGATCGGGAAGCTCGAGGAGCGCACGCGCACGCTGGCCGAGGAGGTCGCCCTCCTGCGGTTGGGCTCCGAATCCGCGAACCCCGACACCGAGCCGACGGATCGCAGTGTCGAATGAGTCGGGCCCGGAGGAAGTCCTCCACGTCCTGATCCCCTACTGGGGCGACCCGGCACTGCTCGACGACACGATGGCGACGGTGCTGTCCCAGACCGACCCGCGCTGGCGGGTCACCATCGTCGACGACGGCTATCTCGACCCGACGGCGCGTGAGACCTACGCCGACCACCCCGACTCGCGAGTGGAATACGTCCGCAACGAGGTCAACCTCGGCCTCGCCGGCAACTTCGAGAAGTGCCGAACCCTGGCCACCGGCACCCGGGCGGTGTTCCTGGGTTGCGACGACCTCCTCCACGACGACTTCGTCGCGACCATCTGGCGCCACCACGCGGCCCACCCGGACGTCGAGATCATCCAGGTCGGGGTGCGTGTCATCGACGCCGCCGGGGAGCCCTCGATCGGGCTGGCCGACCGGGTCAAGTCGCTGATCCGGCCCCGGATCTCCGGCCCCACCGTGCTCGGCGGTGAGCAGCTGGCGGCCAGCCTGCTGCGCGGCAACTGGCTCTACTGGCCGTCCCTGGTCTTCCGGGTGGATGCCCTGGCGCCCCGGTCCTTCCGCGCGGACCTGCCGATCATCCTCGACCTGGCGCTCATCATGGACGCGATCGCGGACGGCAACCGGCTGCTGCTGGCGCCCGAGATCTGCTTCGACTACCGCCGCCACGACGAGAGTGCGTCGTCGGTCAGTCTGCTGCAGGGCAACCGGCTGGCCGACGAGCGGCGCTGGTTCGACGAGGCGGCCGCGTCGTTGACAGCCCACGGCTGGCCGCGCGCCGCCCGGGCGGCGCGGACGCACTGGACGTCACGGTTGCACGCCTTGTCACTGCTGCCGGC
>JBDSPC010000518.1:0-5018 GCA_039914485.1 Nocardioides sp. | reverse complement strand
GCGTCGTAGGCCGCGGCGGGGTCCTTCACGATCACCCCCTCGTGGCCGCTCGCGAGCGTCTCGGCCACGAACTCCGCGGCCTCGCTCGCGTCGTCGGTGACGAGGCGGCGTACGCGATTGGTCTCGGGGACCAAGGCGTCGAGGGCCGTCATCCGCTCGGTGCCGGGTGCGTCGAGCAGGTCGTGGCCGTCGAGGTGCAGGAGGTCGAAGAAGTAGGGCACGACGGCCGCACCGGTGGACTGGGCCGTGCGCGACGCCGTCTCCTGGAAGGGCCGCGGCCGTCCGTCCGGGCCGAGCATCAGTGCCTCGCCGTCGAGCACGAGGTCGCCGCCGGGCAGGTGCTTGACGACCTCGACCACCTCGGGCAGGCGAGCGGTGATGTCGTCGAGGCTGCGGGTGACGATCAGGATGTCGTCGCCGCGGCGATGGGCCTGGATGCGGATGCCGTCCAGCTTGGCGTCGATCGCGACCGGCCCGGTCCTGACCGCCTTCGCCATGGCGGCCGCGATGTCGGGGGCGCTGGAGGCGAGCATCGGCAGCACCGGCCGACCCACCTCGAGCCCGAACTCCGCCAGCGCGGCCTCCCCGCCGCGGAAGGCCGCCACGGCGGCGGCCAGCGTGCTGCCTGAGAGCATCGCGCTGCGGCGTACGGCGAGGAGCGGGACGTCCGCCACCTGCGCGACCGCCTCCTGGACGAGCGCGTCGAGCGCGCCCTGCCGGACCTCGCCGGTGACGAGGCCGCGCAGCCAGGCCTGTTCGGTCTCGGTGGCGCGGGCGAACAGTGCGGTCACGGCGGCCCTGCGGGTCGCCTGCGACCCGGCACCGGCGATCACGGACAGCTTGTCGAAGGCCGCGTGCACGTCGGTGACGGTGAGAGTCGGCTCGTCTGCCGGGTCGGGGAGCTCGGACATGCCACGCCAGCCGAGGCCGGTCCTCCGTTGGCGGAGCGTGCCGCCGAGGTAGCTGACGACGGTCTCGAGCTCCTCCGGCCCTGCCTGCCTCAGTGCGTCGGCCAGCGCCGCCACCTTGGCCTTGCGGGATCTCGTCGCAGCCACGGCGGTCGACGTGGCCACGATCTCGGCGAGCAACATGCGCCCAGTCTGCCCGGGCCCACCGACACCGGGCAGGATGAGCGGGTGCCGATCAGAGAGCGCTTCACCGGACAGATCGCGGGAGTGGGTTCGTCGAGCGGGGTCCGGGTCGTCGTCGGACGCTGGGCGTCCTCGCCGTGGGGTCCGTTCGCCGACGTGATGATCGAGGATGCGACGGGCCACCGCGTCCTGCTCGCGCCCGACGAGCAGACCCGCGACTTCGTGGTCGCGACCTACACGTTCGACGAGGTGGTGCTCGAGCCCGTCTCGGTGTCGGGCTCACAGGAGTGGCACGTCTCGACGCCGTCCCTCGATCTCTTGATCCACGTCGGGCGGCGCACGGCCCTCGGACAGCTGCTGCGCGCCGTACCTCCCCGCATCGCGACCGCTCCGGCCTGGTGCGCCGCCGTCGACCCGGTGGCCCGGGTCGCCCTGCGTGGCGTCCGGACCCGTGGCACCGCCGGGCAGGGTCGTCGGGAGTGGTACGGCGCCACCTCGGTCCACCAGATCACGGCGCTCGCCGGGAGCTGGCGAGGCGAGCCGCTCGGCGCACTGGCGCCGGTCGACCCGCCCTGTCGCTTCGGGTTCTCCTCGACACCACGCCGGCCGTCCGTGACGTCGGTGGTGACGACGGTCGAGCGGTCCTGACGGGCCCTGTGGATGACCGTTCGCGCGATCCGGCGGTCGCGGTGATCATCGGGGGATGGCACACCGCTGGGATCCGAAGGCGCCCCATCCCGGACGCCTCATCCTGCCTGTGCGCATCGACCCTGAAGGTGCGAAGGGTCCGACGCCAGCACAGGTGCGAGGGCCGTCTTGGCGCCGTACGTCCCAAGGCTTCCACGTCCCCGCCGACACGAGGGCGGACGTGCCGGAGCAGCGGATCGCAGAGGCGTCCGTGCGACTACCCGCCCATGCCCGGATCACTGGGTGGGCCGCATGTCGCTTGAGCGGGGCCAACTTCTTCGACGGCCTGGATCGCGACGGCAGGACCCAGCTGGGGGTGCCGGTCAGTGTCGGTCCGCGCGGCCAGCTGACCAAGACAGGCTTGAAGGTCGTGTACTGGTCAGTTCCCGGCGAGCATCACGCGATCCGGCACGGACTGCCCATTGTGGACGAGGTGTGGGCCACCGCCGACGCTGCGCGGCTGGCGGGGAGCTTGATCGAAGCAGTCGTCGTCGTTGACATGATGTGTGCCGCCGAGGTGGTGTCCATCAGGCAGCTGCGGGAGAGCGGCCTGCGTTTCGCGACCGGGGTGCTGGACGAGGCGAGCGAACACTCCCTCTCGCCGAACGAGGTGCGCTGCCGGATGCGGTGTCGGCTGGCACTGCCAGGTGTGCGCTGGCTCGTCAACGTCCCGATCTACGACCTCACCGGGCGGTTGCTCGGCATCGCGGACTTGATCGACCTCGAGGCAGGCCTGGTCGTGGAGTTCGACGGTGCCGATCACCGCGGGGGGGCCCGACACACCCGTGATGTCGTGAAGGAGGACTCGCTGCGACGGGTCGGCCTGGAAGTGGTGCGGGTGACCGGTAGCGAGGTGGACGACCAGGGGGTGGTGTCCTCGCGGGTGCAGGCGGGGCGGGCACGCGCGAAGTTCGAGCCCGAGGTCGATCGGCGCTGGGTGGCTCGCCCGCCCGCGGACTCGCTGCACGACCGGATCGAGGAACGCGCCTTCCTGAGGTCACTCGACGAATCGGTCGGCTGACATTCCGAGAGTTTCTGCTGTCCCAGGGCCGATTTCACAGCAGGAACTCTCGGTACGTCGCAGGGTTCGCGGCGCCGTACCCACGCGAGGCAGACCTCAGCCGCCGATGCGCGTGCGCACGTCGAAGAGCTCGGGGAAGAACGTCAGGTCCAGGGCGCGGCGCAGGAAGTCGACGCCGGAGGAGCCGCCGGTGCCGACCTTGTGGCCGATGGTGCGCTGGACGACCTGGAGGTGCCGGAAGCGCCACTGCTGGAAGTTGTCCTCCACGTCGACCAGCTCCTCGCAGGCCTCGTAGACGCCCCAGTGCTCGGCGGGCGCGGCGTAGACCTGCGCGAAGACCTCGACGAGTCCGGGGGAGGAGGGGTGGCGGCGCGTGACGTCGCGGGCCAGCACGTCGGCCGGGACGTCGTAGCCCCGGCGGGCGAGGTAGGCCAGGAACTCGTCGTACAGGGAAGGCTCGGTCAGCAGGGTGGAGAGCGCCTCCTGGGCGGCCGGGTCGTGCTTGAACACCTTCACCATGTCGGCGTCCTTGTTGCCCAGCAGGAACTCGACCTCGCGGTACTGCGCCGACTGGAAGCCCGACGAGGTTGCGAGGAACGGGCGGATCTCGGCGTACTCACTCGGCGTGAGCGTGGCGAGCACGGACCACTGGTCGGTGAGGACGCGCTGGATGTGCTTGACCCGGGCGAGCCGCTTCAACGCGGGGGACAGCTCGTCGGTGGCCAGCAGGGCCCTGGCGGAGCGGAGCTCGTGCACCATCAGCTTGAGCCACAGCTCGGACGTCTGGTGCTGGACGATGAAGAGCAGCTCGTCGTGCTGCGGCGGGTTGCTCTGCGGTTGTTGGGCGGACAGCAGCAGGTCGAGACGGAGGTAGTCGCCGTACGACATCTGCTGGGTGAAGTCCTGTTCGATGCCGGGTTCGATGTCGCGTTGCTCTGCCATGACCGCAACCTATCGTCGGTGCCGTGGCCTACGGTTCGGGCATGCAGGAGCAGACCCGGGAGTGGCGGCCCGACTGGCCGTGCCCGGCCGGCTCGATCCTGCGCCAGCAGCGCCGTGGCAGCTCCGACCCGAGCTACCGCATCGACGCGGCCGGCGCGCACTGGCGGGGCGTGCGGACGCCGGAGGGGCCGGCCACCCTGAGGATCACCCAGGCCCCGACCGGCGTGGTGCACGCGAGCGCGTGGGGCACCGGCGCGGCATGGGTCCTCGAGTCCGTGCCCGGGCTGCTCGGCGCAGACGACGACGTGAGCGGGTTCGACCCGATCCACCCCCTCGTGGCCGACGCCTGGCGCCGCCGGCCGCACGCCCGCTTCGGGCGCAGCGGACTGGTCATGCAGGCGCTGATCCCGAGCATCATCGAGCAGAAGGTGACCGGCCAGGAGGCCTTCGCCGGCTACCGTTCCCTCGTCCATCGGTACGGCGAACGCGCACCCGGCCCCGGTGAGGAGCTCAAGCTCTGGGTGCCGCCGGATGCGGCCACCGTCCGGATGATCCCGAGCTGGGCGTGGCTGGAGCTGCATGTCGACCATGCGAGGTCGCGGACCATCGTCACCGCCGCCCGCGTTGCCGACGCCCTGGAGCGGCACGACGGGCCGGAGGACCTCGACCGCAGGCTGCGCAGCCTGTCCGGCATCGGCGTGTGGACCAGCGCGGAGGTGCGCACGACCGCCCTCGGCGACCCCGACGCGGTCAGCTTCGGCGACTACCACGTCGCCAAGGACATCGGCTGGGCGATCACCGGCACGCCCTTCACCGACGCCGAGCTGGCGGAGTTCCTGGAGCCGTGGCGACCCCAGCGCAACCGGGCGGTCGGGCTGATCCACGGGTTCGCCGGCGGCCGGCCGCGTCGCGGGCCGCGGATGTCGCCGCGGACGCACCTGCCCGGACGGACGCCGGGCAGTCGCAGCTAGAGCAGGGGACGCAGGGGCCAGAGGACGTATTCGGTGAACTTGCGGTGCAGGTCGCGCGCCTCCCACTCCTGGCTGGTCAGCTCAAGCGAGTTGGACTCGTCGCGGAGGAAGATCTCCTCGAGCACGCCGGCCATGGACTCGTCGATCACCTCGACGTTGATCTCGTAGTTGCCCTGGAGGCTGAGGCGGTCGACGTTCGCCGTACCCACCGTCGACCAGTTGCCGTCGATGGTCGACGTCTTCGCGTGCACCATCGCGTCCTTGAAGCGGAAGATCCGCACGCCCGCGATGAGCAGCTGGGAGAAG
>JBDSPC010000264.1:0-5444 GCA_039914485.1 Nocardioides sp. | reverse complement strand
CTACGGCGAAGAACGGCAGGAAGACCGCACCGGCCACCAGCACCCAGCGCAGCCATCCCGGTCCGACGACGACTGCGGCGATGAAGCACACGGTGCGAAGCGACATCGAGACCAGGTAGCGGCGCTGACGCCCGGCGATGTCGTCGGCCACGCTCGTCGGTGCGGTGGTGATGCGCACCGAATGCGAGTCCCGTGAGGCCATGCCTCCACTGTACGTCGCTAGGCTCGGCCGACACGGGCCCGCACGTTCGACCGCGAGCTCGCCCATCCGCCGACTTGAGGAGCCTCCATGTCCAACCGCACCTACCGCGTCAGCGAGATCGTCGGCACGTCCCCGGACGGCATCGACCAGGCCGTCCGCAACGGCATCGAGCGCGCCGGCAAGACCCTGCGCCACATCGACTGGTTCGAGATCACCCAGATCCGCGGGCAGGCCAAGGACGGCGAGGTCGAGCACTTCCAGGTCGGCATGAAGGTCGGGTTCCGTCTCGAGGACGAGTGAGACCAAATTCTCCTACCCTCGGGTAATCACTAGCGTCGTCACTCGTGAGTGAAACGACGCAAGCCACCCCACGGTCCGTGCTCGTCACCGGAGGCAATCGCGGCATCGGCCGCGCCATCGCCGAGGCCTTCCTCGCCCAGGGCGACCAGGTCGCCGTCACGACACGGTCGGGCGGTGCGCCCGAGGGCGCGCTCGACGTGCGCTGTGACGTCACCGACCCGGCCGCGGTCGAGGCCGCCTTCGCCGAGATCGAAGCCGCCCACGGGCCGGTCGAGATCCTGGTGGCCAACGCCGGCATCACCGCCGACACCCTGCTCGTGCGGATGTCCGACGACGACTGGTCGTCCGTGATCGACACCAACCTGACCGGGTCCTTCCGACTCGCCAAGAGGGCCGTGTCCAAGATGATGCGCCTGCGGCGCGGTCGCATCATCTTCATCTCCTCGGTCGTGGGCCTCCTCGGCTCCGCCGGGCAGGTCAACTACGCGGCCTCGAAGGCCGGTCTCGTCGGGATGGCGCGCTCGATCGCCCGCGAGTACGGCTCGCGCGGCATCACCGCCAACGTGGTCTCGCCCGGATTCGTCGAGACCGACATGACCGACGCACTGACCGACGAGCAGAAGCAGCTGATCAAGGCGCAGGTGCCGCTGGGGCGCTACGCATCCACGACCGAGATCGCTTCGGCCGTGACCTGGCTCGCGTCGGACGGCGCGGCCTACGTGACTGGAGCCGTCATCCCGATTGACGGCGGACTCGGAATGGGGCACTGACATGGGAATCCTCGACGGCAAGCGCATCCTCGTCGCAGGCGTGACGATGGACTCGTCCATCGGCTTCGCGACGGCCAAGGTGGCCCAGGAGCAGGGCGCCACGGTGCTGATCTCCAACTTCGGGCGCGCACTCAACATCACCAAGCGCATCGCCAAGCGGCTTCCGCAGGAGGCGCCGGTGCTGGAGCTCGACGTCACCGACGAGGACCACCTTGCCGGGCTGGCCGACCAGGTGCGTCAGCACGTCGACGGCCTCGACGGTGTCGTGCACTCCATTGCCTACGGCAACCCGCAGACCCTGCTCGGCGGCAAGTTCATGGAAGGCCCGTGGGCCGACGTGGCGCAGGCGGTGCAGGTGTCGGCGTACAGCCTCAAGTCCCTGGCCGTGGCGACCCAGCCGCTGATGACGGAGGGCGGCTCGATCGTGGGCCTGACCTTCGACGCCACGGTGTCCTGGCCGGCCTACGACTGGATGGGTGTGGCGAAGGCCGGCCTGGAGTCGACGTCGCGCTACCTCGCCCGCAACCTCGGCCCGAGCGGCATCCGCTGCAACCTCGTGTCGGCCGGCCCGCTCAAGACCCTGGCCGCCAAGGCGATCCCCGGCTTCGAGGACCTCGAGACTGCGTGGAAGGACCGCGCGCCACTCGGGTGGGACGAGAGCAACCACGAGCCCACGGCCAAGGCTGTGTGCGCCCTGCTGAGCGACTTCTTCCCCGCAACCACCGGCGAGATCGTGCACGTCGACGGCGGATTCCACGCGATGGGGCTCTGACCCACTACGTTTTCGTGGTGACCTCTCTCGTCGAACTGCGTGTCCTGGAAGGCCCGAACCTCTACTTCCCGCGCGCTGCCATCAAGCTCACCCTCGACATCGGCACGATCGCGGACGCCTCCGACGAGACGGTGCTCCGCTTCGCCCGTCGCATCGGCCTGCGCACGACCCGACCGGGCGCGCCGGGCAGCGGCTTCCGGCAGCGGTTCGCGATGCGCGCGGTGGAGCGGCTCGTGCGGGCCATCGCCAGCGAGGCCGGCACCTCGAGGCTGGCCGTCAGGGTGCGTCCCACCTCCGACGCCAACCAGCTCGTCGTCGCCTTCCCGTGGCGCAACCGCGGTCGCGCCGAGGCCCTGGGCCACGCCGTGGCGCACGCTCTCGATGCCCTGCCCACGCCCGATATCGAGAGCGCGGTGAGCGAAGCGGCCGAGCAGGTCGCCTCCGCGGCGCCTGGCACCCGACCGACCACGATCACGCCGAAGGTGCCGGTGATCGCGGTGACCGGCACCAACGGCAAGACCACGACCAGCCGGATGATCGCGCACATCGCGCGCGCCGACGGCAAGCTCGTCGGCTGGTCCAACACCGATGGCATCTACATCGACGGCGAGCTCGTCGAGGCCGGTGACTACTCCGGTCCCAGCGGCGCCGGCCGGGTGCTCGCGCACCCTCAGGTGCAGTTCGCCGTGACCGAGACCGCTCGCGGCGGCATCCTGCTCAAGGGCATCGGCCTGACCCGCAACGACGTCTCGGTCGTCACCAACGTGACGGCCGACCACCTCGGTCTCCAGGGCATCGACACCGTCGACCAGCTGGCCGAGGTGAAGTCGGTGGTGCCGCGGATCACCCGCAAGGACGGCTGGGCCGTCCTCAACGGCGACGACCCTCGCGTGCTCGCGATGACGTCGATCATCAAGGCGCAGCCGTGGGTGTTCTCCCGCGACCCCGACTCGCCCGCGATCCGCGACGTCATGAACGCGGGTGGTCGTGCCACATCGGTGATCGACGGCTGGATCACGGTGCTCCGCCCAGGTTCCGACCCGCTCCCGTTGGTCGAGCTCGTCGACGTCCCCATGACGCTGGCCGGGCTGAGCCGGTTCAACATCGAGAACGCCCTCGCGGCGGCCTCAGCCGCCCTCGCGATCGGCATCTCCGCCGAGACCGTCGTCGCCGGGCTGCGGACCTTCCTGCCCGACGCGGAGCACAACCCCGGCCGGATGAACTTCTTCTCGCTGCCCGGCGATGTCACCGTCGTCATGGACCTCGCGCACAACGAGGCCGGACTCGAGGCGCTCCTCGAGATCATGGAGGGCGTACGCCGCAGCGATGCCCGACTCCTGCTCGGGCTCGGCGCCGTCGGAGACCGCACGGACGAGCTGATCGACACCCTGGGCGAGATCGGCGCCAAGGGCAGCGACGTGCTCGCGATCGGCCACAAGGAGCGCTACCTGCGCGACCGCACCATGGACGAGATCGACGTCCTGCTGCGCGCCGGTGCCGCCAGGGTCGGGGTCACGGACATCGAGACCTACACGACCGAGGTCGAGACCCTGGCCGCGCTCGTCGCGCAGGCTCGCGAAGGCGACGTGATCGGGCTCATGTGCCATGCAGAGCGGCAGGCGGCGTACGACTGGATCAGTGAGCACGGCGGCACGGCCGACGGCCCTGACCAGCTCTCCGCAAAGGTGCGCGCGGCGCAGTCCGACTGATCAGGTGTCGCCGCGGTCGATCTGCTCGCCGGGCGCGCCGATGTCGAGGTCGCCCTCGACGATCATCGCCGTCACGCCGGTCGGCGACCGCGTCTCGTGCGCCTCGCCCGGCTCCCAGACCGCAGCCTCGCCGGGACTGATGGTCCGGACCTCGCCCTCGTGGCCGGCCACTTCGACCGAGCCCGAGAGGACGACGAGCAGCTGACGCCCGGCGGCCGGGTGCCGCCCGATCACGCCACCGGGTGCCAGCGTGACGGCAATGAGGTGGGCGTCCGCGCAGATCCCGAACGCGCCCACGGAGAAGAACTTGGAGCCGTGGGCGTCGATCGGGCGGTGCGGCAGGTCGGCGAGGGAGAGGATCCTCACTCAGGCGTCCGTGGGCGCCGTGTAGTCCGGGTCGGCGGCCGGGACGTCGTCGCTGAAGCCGGAGCCCGCCTGCGCCTGCGAGGACCAGTTCTCCAGCTCGCTCATCACTTCGCCGTGCTTGTCGACGCAGACCACGACGAGGTCGCCGCGGTTGGCGCGGTTCATCGCGCGGCGTACGGCCTTGATCTCGTCCGTGATCACCTCGACCTGCTTGCACCGGCTGCCCGCCTCCATGGCCTCGCGCACGCCTTCGGCGACGAGGGCCGACGTGCTGCCCCGCTTGCGGCCACGCAGCTGCACGTCCTCACGCACCACGAGTACGTCGAAGTGCTGGGCAGCGATCTGACCGAGCTCGCGCATGTCCTGGTCGCGGCGGTCGCCCGCGGTCGCGATCACCCCAATCCGTGAGGGCCGGGCGAGCTCGTGCGCCGACTCCAGGGACTCGCCGACGCGATCCACGAAGTCGCCGAGCGCCTTCATGCCGGGCGCGTTGTGGCAGTAGTCGACGATGACGGTGACGCCGTTGACCTCGATCTCGTTGAGGCGACCGGGGGAGAGGTAGTAGCTCGTCGAGAAGGTCCGCAGGCCCTGCCGGATGTCGTGCAGGGGGGCACCGGCGGCGAAGGCGGCGGCCGCCGCGGCCAGCGAGTTCTGCACGTTCATCCGGGCCTTGCCGCCGAACGTCGCCGGCAGCAGGTGCGTCCAGGCGAGCTGCATCTCGCGGCGGCCGTGCTTGACCACGATCATCTCGCCGCGCTCGGACGGGTTGAGCACGAGTGCCTTGCCACCACGGCGGCAGTGCGCGTCGATCATGTCGCGGGCATCGCTGCCGGGCTCCTCCATGGAGAACCACACGACCTGGCCTGAGCACTTGCGGCGCATCTCGCGCACCAGCGGGTCGTCGGCGTTGAGCACGGCGTGCCCGTCGCGCGGCACGGCCTCGACGAGCACGGCCTTGACGTCGGCGAGCTGCTCGACGGTGTCGATGCCGCGCAGGCCGAGGTGGTCGGGCTGGACGTTGAGCACGACGGCGACGTCGTTGCGCTCGTAGCCGAGGCCCTCGCGCAGGATGCCGCCGCGTGCGACCTCGAACACGGCCGTGTCGACGCGCGGGTTCTGCAGCACCATCCGGGCCGAGCGCGGGCCGGAGGCGTCCGCCCGGATCACCAGGCGCTCGTCGATGACGACGCCGTCGGTCGAGGTCATGCCGACCTTGCGACCCATGCCCTTGAAGATGTGGCTGATCATCCGGCTGGTGGTGGTCTTCCCGTTGGTGCCGGTGACCGCGATGATCGGGATCCGCGAGGTCGCGCCGGGCGGGAAGA
>JBDSPC010000079.1:0-6574 GCA_039914485.1 Nocardioides sp. | reverse complement strand
GATCGACTTCGCGCTCGCGTCCCCCGCGCTGGCGAAGCGCGTGACCGGCGCCTTCATCGACCGCGACGAGCGCGACCCGGCCCAGGGAGCGGGCAGTCCGTCCGACCACGCGCCGGTGATCGTGGACCTGGCTTGAAGGCGCCACGGGGAGGTTGAGGAAGGCCGCGGGCCTGTCACGAAATCGCAGCCTCCCGCGCGTTGTCGGTGCCTCCTGTCACAGTGCTGGACATGGAGATCCTGACGATCCTGGTGATGCTCGCGGTGGGGCTCGCCCTCGGCTTCGGCCTGGGCTGGCTGGCTGCTCGCGCGCGTCCGCGTGACGAGGGCGTGATGGACGCGCTCGAGCAGCGTGGCGCCGACCAGGCGGTCGTGCGCGAGGGCATGGAGCGGTTGCAGGACCAGCTCAACGACCTCGAGCACGCACGCGCGACCTGGCAGGGACAGTTCAGCCAGCAGGTCTCCGACATGCGGCTCACCACCGAGTCGCTGCGCCGCGAGACCGGGTCGCTGACGTCCGCGCTCCGCAAGCCCCAGGTGCGCGGTCGCTGGGGAGAGCTCCACCTCCGGCGCACCGTCGAGCTCGCGGGCCTCGTGGCACGGTGCGACTTCACCGAGCAGGCCCAGCTCAACGACGGCGTGCTGCGACCCGACGTGATCGTGCACCTCGCCGGGGGCAAGTCCGTGGTCATCGACGCCAAGGTCTCCCTCGACGCGTTCCTCGATGCGACCAGCAGCGAGGACGACGACGAGCGCGAGGCCCACCTCCAGCGGCACGTGCGCCAGCTGCGCAGCCACGTCGACCAGCTCGCCGGCAAGGCCTACTGGCGCGCGCTCGACGAGACGCCGGAGTTCGTGGTGATGTTCGTGCCCGCCGAGGCGTTCCTGGCGGCGGCCCTCGAGACCCAGTCCGACCTGCTCGAATACGCCGCCACCAAGCACGTCATCCTCGCCACGCCCACCACCTTGATCGCGCTGCTGCGCACGGTGGCGCACGGCTGGTCGCACGAGACCTTGGCTGCCCAGGCTCTCGAGGTACGCCGCCTCGGCACCGAGCTCCACCGGCGGCTCGGTTCACTCGGTGGTCATCTGGACAGGGTCGGCAAGTCCTTGGGCGCCGCCGTTGCGGCGTACAACGCGGGCGTCGGCTCGCTCGAGGGGCGGGTGCTGGTGACGGCTCGCCGGTTCAACGACCTGGGGGTCACCGCCGACGAGCTGCCGTCGCCGCGTCAGGTGGAGGAGGCGCCGCGCAGCCTCAGCGCGCCGGAGTTCGAGGCGCTCGGCGACGTGGCCACGCCGGGAGCCGGCGAGGAGACCCTCTTCGACGACACCGGAGCCCGGCCGGACCCGCCCAGGATCCGTCGTGCGTGACCCCGCGTCGCGGCGCGGCGCCGAGGAGGTGACGATCCCGCGTTCTACGTTGGTGGGCGTGAGTCACACCGGAACCGTGTGGACCGAAGGTCTCGAGCCCGGCCGGCAGGCCGTCGCGCTCGGGATCGCTGCCGTGCTCACGATCGTGGCCATCGACGTGCTCCTCGTCGGCGAGCTCAGCTTCTTCTTCGACCTGTGCTTCATCGTGCTCTGCCTTGCGCTGGCACTGGTCGTCCGGCCCCACGACTTCTTCACCATCGGGGTGCTGCCGCCGCTGATGATGCTGGCGGTGTTCGCCCTGCTCGGCGCGGTCGCACCCGAGACGGTCGCGGACAAGAGCGACGGCATCGTGCAGGCCGTCGTCTCCGGGCTCGCGCACCACAGCGGCGCGCTCGTTGCTGGCTACGCGGTGTGCCTGGGCACGCTCTGGGCACGCCAGCGGACCTTGCGCCGCAACGCCTCCGCCTGAGCCGTCAGACCTCGAACCGCTCCACGTCGCCGGCGCCTCGCCGTACGACCTCGGGCTCCGAGCCGGACCAGTCGATCACCGACGTCGGCTGCGCGGGCGTCTCGCCGGCCTCGATCACGATGTCGACGACGTGGTCGAGCTCTTCCTTGATCTCCCAGCCCATGGTGCGGGCCTCGGTCTCGCCGGGCAGGATCAGCGTGCTCGTGAGGATGGGCTCGCCGAGCTCCTCGAGGATCGCGCAGACCAGCGTGTGGTCAGGGATCCGGACGCCGACCGTGCGCTTCTTGGCGTGCATCAGCCGCTTCGGCACCTCGCCGGTCGCGGGCAGGATGAAGGTGTACGGGCCGGGGGTGGCCGCCTTGATCGCGCGGAACGCCGCGTTGTCGACGTGCACGAACTGACCCAGTTGGGAGAAGTCCTTGCACATCAGCGTGAAGTGGTGGCGATCGTCGAGGCCGCGGATGCCGAGGATCCGGTCGCGGCCGTCACGGTTGCCGAGCTGGGCGCCCAGGGCGTAGCCGGAGTCGGTCGGGTAGGCGATGAGCTGGTCGTCGCGCAGTGCCTCGACGACCTGACTGATCAGCCGGGGCTGCGGGTTGTCCGGATGAATGTCGAGATAGCGCGCCATCTTCTCAGCCCTGCTGGGCCAAGCGCATGTCGCGGCGCAGCTCGGGCGGGAGCGCGAAGATGAGCGACTCCTCGGCCGAGTGGACGGCGCGCGCCGCCGGGTAGCCGCGGTCGGCGAGGAAGGAGAGCACGCCGTCGACGAGGTCCTCCGGCACCGACGCACCCGAGGTGACGCTGACGTTGTCGACGCCGTCGAGCCAGGCCTCGTCGATCTCGGTGTGGTCGTCGACGAGGTAGGACGCCTTGGCGCCGGCCTCGAGGGCCACCTCGACGAGACGGACCGAGTTGGAGGAGTTGCGCGAGCCCACGACGATCACGAGGTCGGCGTGGGGCGAGATCTCCTTGACCGCGAGCTGGCGGTTCTGGGTGGCGTAGCAGATGTCGTCGCTCGGCGGGTCGAGCAGCAGCGGGAACTTCTTCCGGATCGCGGCGACGGTCTCGAGGGTCTCGTCGACGGACAGCGTGGTCTGCGAGAGCCAGGCGACCTTGGCCGGGTCACGGACGACGATCTTGTCGACGTCGTCGGGGCTCTGCACGAGCTGGATGTGGTCGGGCGCCTCACCTGCGGTGCCCTCGACCTCCTCGTGCCCCTCGTGGCCGATGAGCAGGATGTCGTAGTCGTCGCTGGCGAAGCGCTTCGCCTCGTGGTGCACCTTGGTGACCAGCGGGCAGGTGGCATCGATGGTCTTGAGACTGCGGTCGGCAGCTTCGGCGTGCACCGCAGGCGAGACCCCGTGCGCCGAGAAGACGACTGTCTGCCCCTCGGGCACCTCGTCGAGCTCCTCGACGAAGATCGCCCCGCGCGACTCCAGGTTGGCCACGACGTGCTTGTTGTGGACGATCTGCTTGCGCACGTAGACCGGGGCGCCGTACAGGTCCAAGGCCTTCTCGACGGTGATGACCGCGCGGTCGACGCCGGCGCAGTAGCCACGCGGGGCCGCGAGCAGCACTTCACGCGCCGAGTCCGGGTCGAGGACGGGCGGCAGGCCGAGGTCGGTCGTCATGGGTCGAGTCTAGGCGGGAGGCGGGGGCCGGCGAACTCTGCGCCGCGACGTAGGTTGGTGTCGATGACTGCCGTGTATGCCGTGAGCGACACCCATGGGTACGTCGAGGAGCTGCGTGCCGCCCTCGAGGGCGAAGGGCTGATCGAGGACGATCACTGGACGGGCCGCGACGCGCGGCTCTGGTTCCTGGGTGACTTCTTCGACCGCGGACCCGACGGGATCGCCGTGCTCGAGCTGGTCCGCCGGCTCGTCGACGAGTCCGACGGGGCCGTCTCGGCGCTGATCGGCAACCACGAGGTGCTCGCGATCGGCATGCGGATGTTCGGCGCGACCCGGAGCGAAGCCACCCCACGCACCTTCGAGCAGCTGTGGCAGCTGTGCGAGGGGCAGGCGAGCGATCAGGCCCGGCTCACCGACGACCACGTGGACTGGCTGCTGGGGCTGCCGTTCGTGGCCATCGACGGAGCGGACCTCCTCATGCACGCCGACAGCGTCGGCTACCTCGAGTGGGGCAACACTGTCGAGGCCATCAACCAGGCCGGGCGGGCGTCGATGCGGAGCTCCGAGATCGCCGACTGGTGGCAGCTGTGGCGTCGACTGACCCTGCGCTACGCCTATCGCGGTGCGGACGGTCCAGCCGTGGCGAGGCACGTGCTGGGCGCTCTCGGCGGACAGCGCATCGTCCACGGCCACAGCATCGCCGCGGAGCTCGCGGGCGTCCCCTATACCGACGTCACGGAGGCTTGGGCGTACGCCGATGGGCTGGCGCTCGCTATCGACGGTGGCATCTACGAGGGCGGGCCGTGCCTGCTGACTCGTCTGGCGTGACCCCGTAGCGCGCAGCCGTGTCGGTGCGCTCCCCTAGAGTCTGCGCCGTGCCCACCCTCCGCGACGCGACCCAGGAAGCGCCGGCGCCGGTGCGCGCCGTGGCCAACGCGGTCAGCCAGTGGATCGAGCAGCTCGGTGGGGTGTGGGTGGAGGGCCAGCTGGCCCAGATCAGTCGCCGCCCGGGCATCAACACGGTCTTCATGACCCTGCGCGACACCGTCGCCGACATCTCGGTGCCGCTCACCTGCCAGCGCACGCTGTTCGACTCGCTCAACCCGCCGTTGGTCGAGGGCGCCAGCGTGGTCGTGCACGCGCGCCCGTCGTTCTATGCCAACCGCGGCACCTTCTCGCTCTACGCCCGCCAGATCAGCATGGTCGGCCTCGGCGAACTGCTCGCGCGCATCGAGCGCCGCCGACAGCTGCTTGCTGCCGAGGGACTGTTCGCGCCGGAGCTCAAGCGCGACCTGCCCTTCCTGCCCGGTCGCGTCGGCCTGATCACCGCCCCCAACAGCGCCGCCGAGCGCGACGTGCTCGAGAACGCCCGTCGCCGCTGGCCCGGCGTGGAGTTCGAGGTGGCCTACGCCGCCATGCAGGGCACGCGCTCCGCGGCCGAGGTGATGGAAGCGCTCGATCGGCTCGACCGCAATCCGGCCGTCGACGTGATCGTGATCGCCCGCGGCGGCGGGTCGGTGGAAGACCTGCTGCCCTTCTCCGACGAGGCCATGATCCGGGCGGTCCACAAGGTCACGACCCCGGTGGTGTCCGCGATCGGACACGAACCCGACTCGCCGTTGCTGGACCTGGTGGCCGACATCCGCGCCTCCACGCCCACCGACGCCGCCAAGCTGATCGTGCCCGACATGGCCGAGGAGGTCCGCGGCGTCCTCTGGGCCCGCGACCGGGTGCGCCAGGTCGTGGGTCAGATGGTGGCCCGCGAGCAGACCCGCCTCGACGACCTCCGCGCCCGACCGGTGATGCGCGATCCGCGCACCATTCTCGACGTCCGCTCCGACGAGGTCACCGAGCTGCGCGAGCGCGCTCGTCGCCACCTCTCCCACCGCCTCGACCGCGCCGCCGACGACATCGGCCACCAGCGCGCGCGGGCCCAGTCGCTGTCGCCGCTGGCGACACTGCAGCGTGGCTACGCCGTCGTGCAGGACGACTCAGGACAGGTCGTCACCACGGTCGGCTCGATCACCGCGAAGCAGAAGCTCAGCATCCGGGTGGTCGACGGACGCATCAACACCACTGTCTCGAACATCGAAGAAGGAGACCCCGATGAGTGACGAGAACCCGTCCTACGAGGTGGCTCGCGAAGAGCTCATCGAGGTCGTCCGCACCCTCGAGGCCGGCGGCACGACCCTCGAGGAGTCGCTTGCCCTGTGGGAGCGCGGGGAGAAGCTGGCCAAGATCTGCCAGACCTGGCTCGACGGCGCCCGTGAGCGCCTCGACGCCGCGGTGGCGGAAGAGGACTGACTCACCTCCGGCGGTTGAGGAGGGCGCCCCGCGCCGACCGCTCAGCGGTTGAGGAGGGCGCCCCGCGCCCGTCACGAAACCCAGGCCGCGTGCAATCGCTGGTCCGTCGGCGCAGAGTCCCTGGCGCGCACATAGACGTCGACCTTGCGCTCAAGCCACCAGACAACGGCCAGGGCGACCACGAAGCCGAGGAATCCGAACGCGACGCCGAGCGAGACGGCCACCACAATGGCGCCGATAAGAAGGATCGGAGCCGCCCACCGAGGCGGAAATTCGTAGCGTCTGCTCTCCCCATGGCCCCATGGCCCCATGGCCCCATGGCCCCATGGCCCCAGCGTGCCACGACCCGTGGCGCCGTGCCCATCGCGAAGCCCGGGGTCGCGTCACTCCCGGGCCACTTTCGGCTGAAATGCCTGTGGATATTCAATTCATCCAATTCGTCTGTGGATAACTCGAACACCTGTTCCTATCTATTGTTTTCGAGCGTAGAATCAGCCCATGGAAACAACACACGACAATGTTCACCAGCACCCGCTGTTGAACATTGTCGCGAGCATTTCCGACGCCTTCGACAAGGCCACCACGTTCAACGCGACCTTCCTCCCGACCACCGACAAAGCCACCGCCCTTCATCAGCTCTCGAGCGTCGTCACCCGCGCCCAAGGACTCCTACTCTCGGTGATGGCCGCGTCGGCTGACGTCGCCGACGAGCACGGCGCCCGAACGGTCGGCGACTGGTACGCGAGCGCCACCCGCCACGACCACCGACCCGCCATCGGCCTCGACCACCTCGCCCGATCCC
>JBDSPC010000018.1:0-3948 GCA_039914485.1 Nocardioides sp. | reverse complement strand
CGGCGGCGTCTGCGTCGGGGCGGGCATCGGGCCCACACGCATCGACCGCGTGATCGGCGTGATCAAGGCCTACACGACCCGCGTCGGGTCCGGCCCCTTCCCGACCGAGCTGTTCGACAACGACGGCATCGAGCTCCAGCGGATCGGCGGCGAGATCGGCGTCTCGACCGGCCGCACCCGTCGCTGTGGTTGGTACGACGCCGTCATCGCGCGCTACTCCTCCCGCGTCAACGGCCTGACGGAGTTCTTCCTGACCAAGCTCGACGTCCTCGACAGCTGGGAGCGGATCCCGGTCTGCGTGGCCTACGAGATCGACGGTGTGCGCGTCGAGGAGATGCCGATGACGCAGACCGAGTTCCACCACGCCAAGCCGATCTACGAGTTCTTCGACGGCTGGCAGGAGGACATCTCCGGCTGCCGCACGTTCGCCGACCTGCCCAAGAACGCGCAGGTCTACGTCCAGGCGCTCGAGGCGATCTCCGGCGCGAAGATCTGGGGCGTCGGCGTGGGTCCGGGGCGCGAGCAGACGCTGGTCGTCCACCCCGAGTAGGTCAGTCGAGCCCGCGGGCCCACGCGGCCCGCACCTCGCGCTGTTGCTCCTCGGTCCCGTTGACCTCGCCCAGCACGAGCCCATCGGCTGTGCGGTCGACCCCCCAGCCGGCGCTGGCGGCGCGGCCCTCGCTGTCCTCCACGGTGAGGCCCAGGGCGTACGACGCCGCGTTGCCCGGCGTCGTGGACAGCAGGCGCGCAAGTCGGCTCACCTCGGGGCCGAGCGGCGGAGCGCTGCCGGTGCCGGGTCCGGACTGACGCACCGTGAAGGACAGCGCGACTTCGGCCCTCTCGGGGTCCGGCTCCAGCTCCTGCTCGGCCTCGAGCTCGGCGAGACCGGGACTCGCCAGCAGCGCCACCACCAGGTCGAGCACCGCGTCGTCGCCGTCGGGAGTGATCTCCACACGTCGATCGCGATCGTCCACCAGGACGAGGGTGGTGTCGACAAAGGCGGCGCCAGCACGGCGGCGTACGCGCTGGACCAGGGCCGGAGTCGAGCGCAGGTCGTCGACGTCCACCTCGATGGTGCTGCCCAGCATGGTGGCGAACAGGACCCCCGGTTGTCCCTCCAGGGCGGCGAGCACCGGCTCCAGCCGCTGCGACGTGCCGGGCTCCTCGGACATGCTCGCCAGCAGGACGTTGGTGCTGACCACGACCTCCACCGCCATGCCCGCCAGGCGCGGGTCGTCCGACACGATCGGACGCAGGCGCTCGGCGGCGTCCCGGCTGAGGGTCCCGACGAGGAAGCGGTCGTTGGTGATCACCACGCCCGTCGGCTTGAAGTCGTCGGCCTCGAGCTCCTCCGCGACGGCCACCGCGTCGTCGGGGAACTCTTGAGTGACTCGTATCGACTGCTGGGCCGGGCGCTCGGCCCTCGTGAAGTCGAGCTCGGCGCCGTGCAGCTCGGTGGCGAAGTCCCATGCAGCGCGGGCCAGGGGCCAGACGTTCGTCTCGCCGACGGCAGAGCCGGAGACCTGGATCGCGTCCTCCCGGCCGCGTTCGACCGTGAGGCCGGACAGGTCGTCCTCGGCGGCAGCCCAGGCCAGGAGGGCGCCGACGGTCGTGTCCTCGGCGGGCGGCGACTTGTCGATCTCGAGCAGGGCGGACACTCCGCCGGGCGCGTCCGAGGCCAGCGACACCTCGATGTCCCAGGCGTCGTCGACCGTGCGGGCGGCGGCGAACATGTCGGCCAGCTCGGCGGCGGAGGCGTCGGCCTCGGCCTCGATCTCGACCGTGCACAGGAACTCGTGGCAGGACGGCTCGGCACTGATCACGCCCGGCAGGTCGCCCACGGCGTCGTTCACCTCGTCGGCGCTCGGGGAGCACCCGGTCAACGCCGTGGCTGCCAACGCAACGGTCAGCAGCAGACCACCCCCGAGTCGTGTCATGGCACATGCATACCCGACCCGGGGCCGGTTCGTTCAGCCCGCCACCTAGGTTGGTCGCCATGCTGACCGTTCGGGGGCTGTCACGTGTGTACGGCGATGTGCTGGTCGTGGACGAGGTGTCGTTCGACGTGAGACCGGGCCGGCTGACCGGCTTCGTCGGCGCCAACGGCGCGGGCAAGACGACCACCATACGGATGCTGATGGGGGTGCTCGCACCGACCGCAGGTGAGGTGTGGTGGGACGGGTCGCCGATCAGCACCGAGCAGCGGCGCAGCTTCGGCTACATGCCCGAGGAGCGCGGGCTCTACCCGCGGATGTCGCTGGTCGACCAGCTGGTCTTCCTGGCTCGGTTGCACGGCCTCGACAAGGCCGCGGCCGCCGAACGGGCCAGGCACCTGCTCGCCCACTTCGGCCTCGATGATCGCCGCGACGACCTGCTCGACGAGCTCAGCCTCGGCAACCAGCAGCGGGTGCAGATCGCGGCCGCGCTGATCCACCGGCCCACCGCACTGATCCTCGACGAGCCCTTCAACGGGCTCGACCCGCTCGCCGTCGACTCGATGATCGACCTGCTGCACGACGAGGTCGGGCCGGACGTGCCGGTGCTGTTCTCCAGCCACCAGCTCGAGCTGGTCGAGCGCCTCTGCGACGACCTGATCATCCTCAGCAAGGGCAAGGTCGTCGTGGCCGCTGCGACCGACGAGCTGCGTGAGCGCGGGCCGCTGCGCTATCGCGTCGTCGTCTCGGATCCCTCGGCGCTGGACGACCTCCCGGGGGCCGCTGTGGATCGACGCGACGGCGACGCCGCCTTCATCACCATCGCCAGCGGTGAGCCCGCCGACCTGCTCGCGCACCTGACGGGCCGGACCCGCGTGAGCGAGTTCCACCGCCACGTCGAGCCCCTCGCCCACGTCTTCCGGGAGGCAACCCGATGAACACGACTGCTCCCTGGCAGATCGTCGCCGAGCGCGAGGTCCGCGCGAAGTTCGGCGAGAAGGCCTTCATCTGGGGCTTCCTGGCGATGCTGCTCGTCTCGTGGGCCGGTCTGGTGGCCCTCGACCACTTCGGCGACCGCGACACGACGTACGACCTCGGCGTCGTCGGCGCGAGCGCGAGCGCGACCGACGGCATCGAGAAGGCCCTCGGTGAGGGCTACGAGCTGACGACCACGGAGTACGGCGATCGCGCGGCCGCCGAGGCTGCGATCACCGCCGGAGACGTCGACGCGGCGGTCGTGATCGACGACCTCGCGTGGACCCTGGTCGGTGACAACGAGGTCGATGCGCCCTTGGAGGCGGCTCTCCGTTCGAGCGTCGCGACAGCAGCGGTGGCCCGCAACGCTGCTGCCCAGGACGTCGACCTCGAGGCCCTCAACTCCGGGGCGGACGTGGGCGTCGACCTGCTCGACGCCGACGCCGAGGACCTCGGCCAGCGCAAGCTGATCGCCTTCGGGCTGTCGATGCTCTTCTACCTCGTGGCGCTCCTCTTCGGTATGCAGATCGCGCAGAGCGTGGTCGCGGAGAAGGAGAGCCGGGTCGTCGAGATCCTCGCGGCGGCCATCCCGACCCGGGCCCTGCTCTGGGGCAAGATCGCCGGCAACACCCTGCTCGCGCTCGGCCAGGTCGTGGTCGTCGTCGGCGGCGGCCTCGTCATCTTCGCGGTGCTCGGCAACGACACCCTGCTGTCGGGGGTCGGGCCGGCGATGGTGTGGTTCGTCGCGTTCTTCGCGCTCGGCTTCATCGCGCTCGCGGCGCTGTGGTCGGCGGCCGGTGCGCTGTCGTCGCGGGTGCAGGACATCGCGTCGACGACGATGCCGCTGCAGATCGTGCTGCTGGCGGGCTACATGGTCGGCGCCTTCGCCGACGGGATCGTGCTCGAGATCGCGTCCCAGATTCCGGTCATCTCCGCGATCGTGATGCCGGGCCGGCTGGCCTACGACGACGTGGCGCTCTGGGAGATCCTGCTCTCGCTCGGGCTCAACGTCGTGGCGGCGGTGCTGCTCGTCCGCCTC
>JBDSPC010000520.1:0-2658 GCA_039914485.1 Nocardioides sp. | reverse complement strand
GAGGCGGATCGCCGTCCCCGGTTGCTACCCCACCGTCTCCACCCTCGCCATCGCCCCGGCCCTGCAGGCCGGACTCGTCGAGCCCGACATCACCGTCGTCGCCGCGAGCGGCCTGAGCGGGGCCGGCAAGTCCCTGAAGCCACACCTGCTCGGCAGCGAGTCGATGGGCAACGCCAGCGCCTACGGCGTCGGCGGCGTGCACCGGCACACGCCCGAGATCACCCAGAACCTCTCGCTCGTGCACGACGGACAGGTCCGGGTGAGCTTCACCCCGATGCTGGTTCCCATGTCGCGCGGCATCCTGGCCACGGTCTCCGCACCCCTCGTCGGCAACGTGACCGAGGAAGACGCGAGGCAGGCCTACGCTGCGGCGTACGGCGACGAAGCCTTCATCCACCTCCTGCCTGCTGGCCAGTGGCCGCAGACCAAGGCGGTGGCCGGTTCCAACGCCGTGCACGTCCAGATTGCCGTCGACGAGACGGCCGGTCGCCTCGTGGCGGTCGCCGCCATCGACAACCTCACCAAGGGCACCGCCGGTGCCGCCGTGCAATGCATGAACCTCGCCCTCGGCCTCGATGAGACCACCGGCCTTTCCACGATCGGACTCGCGCCATGACGACCCTGACCCTGCTCCAGTTCCCCGAGAAGCTCGCGATCGTGCGGCTCGGCCCCGGGGCGGAGATGCCCAAGTGGGCGGAGAGCGCGAGCCTCTTCTCGATGACCGCGACGGCCACCGAGACGAGCGTCATCTGCGCGACCCGGACGATCCCGACCAAGACGCCGCACATCGGCCCCCTGACCGCCTTCCAGGTGCAGGGAACGCTCGACCCCGACGCCATCGGCATCCTGGCGAGCCTGCTCGTTCCGCTCGCCGAGGCGGAGATCCCGGTCTACACGCTGTCCACCTTCGACACCGACTGGATCATGGTCCGGCTCGTCGACGGGGAGAAGGCGATCGAGGCATGGCGACGAGGAGGTCACACAGTGACCGCCGCCGTCCCTGCCCGTCCCGCCAAGAAGTCGCCTCCCCGGAAGTCGAGGCCCAAGAAATGACAGTCACCCACCCCGCAGGATTCACCGCCGCCGGCGTCGCCGCCGGCCTGAAGACAGCCAAGGACGCCAAGGCCCCGCCGTTGGACTTGGCCCTCGTCGTCAACCAGGGCCCCACGTTCGACTCCGCCAGCGTCTTCACCGCCAACCGCTGCAAGGCCAACCCGATCCTGTGGAGCCAGGAGGTCGTCAAGGACGGCATCGTCAAGGCCGTCGTCCTCAACTCCGGCGGCGCCAACTGCTACACCGGCGCGGACGGCTTCCAGACCACCCACGCCGTCGCCGAGAAGGTCGCCGACCTCGTCGGCATCGGCGCCATCGATGTCGTGGTCTGCTCGACCGGCCTGATCGGCCTCGCCAACAGCCGCGACGACCTGCTCGCCGGCGTCCAGGGTGCGTACGCCGAACTGTCGACCGACGGAGGCACCGCCGCCGCCGAGGCGATCATGACCACCGACTCCGTCTCCAAGCAGGTCGTCGTCGAGGGCGCGGGCTGGTCCATCGGCGGTATGGCGAAGGGCGCGGGCATGCTCGCCCCCGCACTCGCCACGATGCTGGTCGTGATCACCACCGACGCAGTCGTGCCGGCCGACGTGCTCGACGCCGCGCTGCGTGCCTCGACCCGGGTCAGCTTCGATCGGCTCGACTCCGACGGCTGCATGTCCACCAACGACACCGTCACCGTGATGGCGAGTGGCGCCAGCGGCATCACGCCCACGCCAGAGGACTTCACCGCGGCGCTCACGCAGGCCTGCACCGACCTGGCGATGCAGCTGCTCAAGGACGCCGAGGGCGCCGACCACGAGATCGCGATCACCACCATCAACGCGGCCTCGGAGGACGACGCCGTCGAGGCGAGCCGCAGCGTCGCGCGCAGCAACCTGTTCAAGGCGGCCGTGTTCGGCAACGACCCCAACTGGGGCCGGGTGCTCGCCAGCATCGGCACGACCCAGGCGGCCTTCGACCCGGCCGACCTCGACGTCGCCATGAACGGCGTGTGGGTGTGCCGCAACTCCACCCCCGCCGAGGACCCGTCCGGCATCGACCTGGCCGGTCGCGAGGTCACGGTCACCATCGACCTGAAGGCAGGCGACGCCCGCGCCACGGTGTGGACCAACGACCTCACGCACGCCTACGTCCACGAGAACAGCGCGTACAGCTCATGAAAACTGATGCGAAGACCCTGGCCGCAGCCCTGCCCTGGCTGAAGCAGTACCACGGCAAGACGATCGTGGTGAAGTACGGCGGCAACGCCATGATCGACGACACCTTGAAGAAGGCGTTCGCCGAGGACATCGCGTTCCTCCGCTTCGCCGGCTTCAAGCCCGTCGTCGTGCACGGCGGCGGCCCGCAGATCTCGGCGATGCTCAAGCGCCTCGACATCACCTCGGAGTTCCGCGGCGGCCTGCGGGTCACCACGCCCGAGGCGATGGACGTCGTGCGCATGGTGCTCGTCGGGCAGGTGCAGCGCGAGCTCGTCGGCCTGATCAACCAGCACGGCCCGCTCGCGGTCGGGCTCTCCGGCGAGGACGCCGGGCTCTTCACGGCGAAGGCCACCAACACCATCGTCGACGGCGAGGAGGTCGACCTCGGCCTCGTCGGTGAGGT
>JBDSPC010000494.1:0-7879 GCA_039914485.1 Nocardioides sp. | reverse complement strand
AGATGAAGATGTTCCTGACGCGGCTCGGGTTCGGTTCCAAGATCGTGGTCACCGGTGACGTCACCCAGGTCGACCTGCCCAGCGGGGTCAAGTCCGGCCTCCGGGTGATCGAGGGCATCCTCGACGGCATCGACGACATCTCGTTCAACCACCTCACCGCCAGCGACGTCGTCCGGCACAAGCTCGTCGGACGGATCGTCGCGGCGTACGACGAGTTCGACGCGACCGCGCCGCACGCCGAGCAGAACCGACCGCGGGGGACCCGTTCGTGAGTATCGAGATCCTCAACGAGTCCGGGACCGACCTCGACGTACGCCGCCTGTCGAGCCTGTCCCGGTTCGTGATGGACAAACTGCGGGTGCACCCGCAGGCCGAGCTGTGCATCAAGGCCGTCGACGAGGACACCATCGCGCTGCTGAACAAGCAGTGGATGGAGAAGGACGGCCCGACCGACGTGCTGGCCTTCCCGATGGACGAGCTGCGGCCCGGCAAGGTCACGGAGGAGCCCGAGGAGGGTGTCCTCGGTGACCTCGTGCTCTGCCCGTCAGTGGCCGAACGCCAGGGCATCGAGGCCGGTCACGGCCGCGACGCCGAGATCGAGCTGCTCACCGTGCACGGCATCCTGCACCTCCTCGGCTACGACCACGCCGAGCCGGCGGAGCACCAGGAGATGTTCGGGTTGCAGGACAAGTTGTTGGAGGAGTGGCGAGCACCGGCCGCTGAAGCGGCCCAGTGATCGGCGATATCTGGCTGCTCCTCGTAGCAGCCTTGCTCGTCTTCCTCGCCGGACTCTTCTCTGCTTCCGACGCCGCACTCGGCGGGTTCTCGCACGCCCGCGCGGAGGAGCTCCAAAACGAAGGACGTCCCGGATCTCGACGGCTGGTGCAGATCCTCGACGACCCCGCGCGCTACCTCAACACCGCGCTGCTGCTGCGGCTGCTGTGCGAGACCGCCGCGATCGTGCTGGTCGCGCTGTGGATCCACGACCTCTACGCCGGTGACTTCTGGCCGGCCTACCTGACGGCGGTCGGCTCGATGCTGCTCGTCTCGTTCGTCGTGATCGGGGTCGCCCCGCGCACCCTCGGCCGTCAGCACGACGCCACCGTCGCGCTCTTCTCGGCCGCGCCGCTGTCGTTCGTCACCTCGATCCTGGGCCCGCTCCCACAGCTGTTGATCCTGCTCGGCAACGCGCTCACACCGGGCCGCGGCTTCCGCGAGGGACCGTTCTCGACGGAGACCGAGCTGCGCGAGCTCGTGGACCTCGCCGAGGCGTCGGCGGTGATCGAGTCGGGCGAGCGCAAGATGATCCACTCCGTCTTCGAGCTCGGCGACACGACCACCCGCGAGGTGATGGTTCCGCGCACCGACGTCGTCTACATCGAGCGCCACAAGAACCTGCGCCAGACGATGTCGCTGTTCCTGCGCAGCGGCTTCTCCCGGGTGCCCGTCATCGACGACAACCTCGACCACGTGGTCGGCATCGCCTACCTCAAGGACATCGTCCGCCGCGACTTCGAGCAGCCCGACGTCGAGTTCACCCAGCGCGTCGACGAGGTGATGCGCCCCGCCCACTGGGTGCCGGAGTCCAAGCCTGTCGATGACCTGCTGGCCGAGCTCCAGGCCCGCCGCCAGCACATCGCGATCGTCATCGACGAATATGGCGGCACCGCCGGCATCGTGACGATCGAGGACGTCCTCGAGGAGATCGTCGGCGAGATCACCGACGAGTACGACGAGGACGAGATCGAGGTGGAGTACGTCGACGACTCGACGTACCGCGTCTCGTCGCGATTCCCCGTGGACGACCTGGACGAGGTCGTCGGCGTCGAGGTGCACGACGAGGAGGTCGACAGCGTGGGCGGCCTGATGGCCAAGCACCTCGGCCGGGTGCCGATCCCCGGGTCGGTGGTCGAGTGCCACGGACTCCGGTTCGAGGCCGAGCGCCTGACCGGGCGGCGCAACAAGATCGGCACCGTGCTCGTGAGCGTGGTGACCGAAGAGACGGAAGACGAGCAGGAGAACAACGATGGCTGACCTCTCGACCGAGGACCAGAAGCTGGTCACGCTCGCCAGGGCGACCCGGGCCAGGACCAACGCGGCCGAGGGCGCCGCCGTTCGCGACCTCGACGGCCGCACCTACGCCGGGGCCACCGTCGCCCTGCCGTCGCTGGGTGTCTCCGCGCTCGACGTGTGCGTCGCGATGGCGATCGCGTCCGGGTCGCGCGGCCTCGAGGCGGCCGTCGTGCTCACGTCGGCCTCGGATGCTCCCTCCCTGGCCGCTGCCTCCGAGTTCGCCGGCACCGGCGTCCCCGTGCACGTCGGCGACGTTCGCGGTGCGATCGAAAAGACGCTTGCCACCTGACTATGCGAACGCGCTAGCGTGGAGATGTGCGCACCGCGGTCGGGTGGGAATCACACCGGGAGGGCGTGGCGCGGCTCCTGGAGTCGTACGCCGCCCTGCCTGATGGTGCGCAGGTTCGGCTCGCCAAGCCGACCACCAACCTGTTCCGCGGGCGAGCCCCGCAGGGCGCCGGGCTGGACGTCTCTGGCCTCGACGGGGTCATCTCGATCGACGCCTCGTCGGCGGTTGCCGAGGTCCAGGGCATGTGCACCTACGAGCACCTCGTCGAGGTCACCCTGCCGCACGGCCTGATCCCGCTCGTCGTCCCGCAGCTGCGCACCATCACTCTCGGCGGCGCGGTCACCGGGCTCGGCATCGAGGCGACCAGCTTCCGCAGCGGGCTGCCGCACGAGTCGGTGCTGGAGATGGACGTGCTCACCGGCGCCGGCGAGATCGTGACGACGCGCCCTCGCCCGGGGGACCAGCACAGCGACCTGTTCGACACCTTCGCGAACTCCTACGGCTCGCTCGGCTATGCGACCCGGCTGCGGATCGAGCTCGAGCGCATTTCGCCGTACGCCGCGCTCCGGCACGTGCGCTTCGACGACCCGGCCGACCTGCCGGACGCGATCTCGACGATCGTCGAGAGCCGGGAGTGGGACGGGGAGCCCGTCGATGCTGTCGACGGGGTGGTCTTCGCGCCCGACGAGGCCTACCTGACGCTGGCGCGCTGGACGGCGGAGCGCGGTGCGACGAGCGACTACGGCGGGCAGGACGTCTACTACCGCTCGATCCAGCAGCGCTCGACGGACCGGCTGACGATGCTCGACTACCTCTGGCGCTGGGACACCGACTGGTTCTGGTGCTCGCGCGCGTTCGGTGCCCAGCACCCGCTCGCTCGCCGCATCTGGCCTCGTCGCTGGCGGCGATCCGACGTCTACATGCGACTGGTCGGACTCGATCGCCGGTGGGGGATCGGCGACCGGCTCGACCGTCGCGCGGGCCGGCCGCAGGGCGAGCGCGTCGTCCAGGACGTCGAGGTGCCGGTCGAGCGGCTGCCCGAGTTCCTCGCCTGGTTCGACGCGGAGATCGGCATGCGACCGGTCTGGCTGTGCCCGTTGACCCTGCGCCGGGAGGACTCCGCGCGGCCGTGGCCGACCTATCCACTGGCGGCCGGGCAGACCTATGTCAACGTCGGCTTCTGGGGCAACGTCGCGGTCGGACCGTCGGCTCCGACGGCGCCGAAGAACCGGGCGATCGAGGCGAAGGTGCACGACCTGGGCGGCCACAAGTCCCTCTACTCCGAGGCGTTCTACGACCGCGACACGTTCGACGCGCTCTACGACGGCGCCAACCTGGCTGCGGTGAAGAAGCGATATGACCCCGACGACCGGCTGACCGGTCTCTACGAGAAGGTGGTGGAGCGAGGATGACCGTGACGATCGGCGATGCGTTTGCGACCTTGGTGCGCGGCGGGATGCCCGTGCACTTCACGGCGTACGACGGCAGCGAGACCGGCCCCGACGCGGCGGCCATCGGCCTGCACCTGCGCAACGAGCGCGGGCTGGCCTACCTGTTGACCGCGCCCGGCGACCTCGGGATGGCGCGGGCCTATGTCGTCGGCGACCTGGATCTGTCCGGCGTCCACCCGGGTGACCCCTATGACGCGCTGGTGCTGCTCAAGGACAACCTGAAGTTCCGGGTGCCGCCGCCGAGCGAGGTGCTCACGATCGTGCGCGACCTCGGGCTCAGCCGACTGCGACCGCCGCCTCCGCCACCGCAGGAGCACCTGCCGCGCTGGCGCCGTGCGGTCGAGGGGCTGCGGCACTCGATGGCCCGCGACGCCGAGGTGATCGCGCACCACTACGACGTCTCCAACCGGTTCTACGAGCTGGTGCTCGGGCCGTCCATGGCCTACACCTGCGCGGTCTTCGAGCAACCCGACGCGACCCTCGAGCAAGCACAGGCCGCGAAGTTCGACCTGGTCTGCCGCAAGCTCGCGCTCGAGCCCGGCCAGCGACTGCTCGACGTCGGCTGCGGCTGGGGCGGCATGGTCCGCCACGCCGCTCGGGAGTACGGCGTCCGGTCGCTCGGCGTCACGCTGTCGCTCGAGCAGGCCGAGTGGGCCAAGGCGGCGATCGACCGCGAAGGCCTGGGTGATCTCGCCGAGGTACGGCACCTGGACTACCGCGACGTCCTCGAGGACGAGTTCGACGCGGTGAGCTCGATCGGGCTGACGGAACACATCGGCGTACGCAACCACCAGGCCTATTTCGCGCACCTGCGGGACCGCTTGAAGCCCGGCGGGCGGCTGCTCAACCACTGCATCACCCGTTCGCACAACCGGCGGCAGGAGACCGGGGCGTTCATCGACCGCTACGTCTTCCCCGACGGGGAGCTGATCGGATCGGGCAGCATCATCCGGGCGGCGCAGGACGCCGGGCTGGAGGTGCAGCACACGGAGAACCTGCGTCAGCACTACGCGCTGACGCTCGCGCAGTGGTGCCACAACCTCGAGACCAACTGGGACGAGTGCGTCGCCGAGGTGGGCGAGGCGACGGCGCGCGTGTGGGGCCTCTACATGGCGGGCTCGCGGATCGGCTTCGAGCGCGGCGAGGTCGAGCTGCACCACGTGCTCGCGACGCGCGCCGACCCGACCGGGCCGGCGGCGTTCCCGCTGCGTCCCGACTGGAAGCCGTGATCGCCGCACCCCGCCGGTAACCTTGCTCGGTGAGCACCCGAGCAGAGACGTTCCAGGCCCAGGTCCTGCGCCGGGAGCAGCTCTCGTCGCACTTCGTGCGGCTGGTCCTCGGCGGACCGGGACTCGCCGCCTTCACCTCGACCGGCATCCCGGACGAGTGGGTCGCGCTCACCATCCCCGGCCAGTTCCAGACGCGCTACTACACCGTGCGCGCGTGGGACGGCGCCGAGCTGACGCTCGACATCGTCGTGCACGAGCACGGACTCGTCACCGAATGGGCCTCCACCGACTGCGTCGGCGAACAGGTGACGATCAGCGAGCCGAAGGGCTCCTTCTCCATGCCCGCCGACGCCGCCTGGCTGCTGCTGGTCGGCGACCTGACCGCGCTGCCCGCGGTCGCGCGGATCATGGAGACGGTCTCGGTGCCCGTCACCGCGTGGGTCGAGACACCCGATGAGCCGATTCGCGCGTACGTCGACGGGGACGTCAGCTGGTCGACGCCGCCGTCCGGCGTGGAGACCGCCACGGCCGAGATCGTCACCGCGATCGACTGGCCGGACGGGTCCGGCTACTTCTGGATGGCCGGGGAGTCCGCCCAGATGCGGGCGATCCGCAAGCACCTGATGCGGGAACGACAGCTGCCGACCGCGGCCTACGACGTCATGGGCTACTGGCGCGGCGGCGGCCAGCAACGGCAGCCGCGTGCCGTCGATCCCGGACCCATCTGGCGCGCGGGCAAGGCGGCAGGGAAGAGTGACGACCAGATCTGGGCCGACTACGACGCAGCACGAGAGAAGACCCAATGAGCAAGCGCAGCGAGCGAATCATTCAACACAGTGCGTCCGGTGCCTCATGCGCGCACGGAGCGAAGCGAGTACGCGCATGAGCAACGAGCACGACACGGACTTCGACGTCAGCGGGATCGCCCCGGTCGGCCCCGCCCACGGCGCGGCACCCGACGGCTTCCGCAGCGGCTTCGCCAGCTTCGTCGGTCGCCCCAACGCGGGCAAGTCGACGCTGACCAACGCCCTGGTCGGGAGCAAGGTGGTCATCACCAGCTCCAAGCCGCAGACCACGCGCAACGTCGTGCGCGGCATCGTCCACCGGCCCGACGCACAGCTGATCCTCGTCGACACTCCCGGCCTGCACCGGCCGCGCACCCTGCTCGGCGAGCGCCTCAACGACCTCGTCAAGACCACGCTCGGTGAGGTCGACGTCGTCGCGGTGTGCCTGCCGGCCAACGAGAAGGTCGGTCCCGGCGATCGTTTCATCGTCAAGGAGATGGCGAAGGTCAAGCGGACCATCAAGGTCGCGATCGCCACCAAGACCGACCTCGCCACCCCCGAGCAGATCGGCCAGCACCTGCTCGACATCCAGGCGCTCGGCGCCGAGACCGGCATCGAGTGGGCCGAGATCGTGCCCGTCTCCGCACAGTCGGGCGACCAGGTCGCGCTGCTCGCCGACGTGCTGGTCGGGCTGCTGCCCGAGGGACCGCAGCTCTACCCCGACGGCGACCTGTCCGACGCGCCCGAGGAGGCGATCGTCGCCGAGCTGATCCGCGAGGCCGCCCTCGAGGGCGTGCGCGACGAGCTGCCGCACTCCATCGCCGTCGTCGTCGAGGAGATGGGCCTGCGTGAGGGCCGCGACGCCGACAAGCCGCTGCTCGACATCTACGCCAACCTGTACGTCGAACGCGACTCCCAGAAGGGGATCATGATCGGCCACAAGGGCGCCCGCCTCCGCGAGGTCGGCACCGCCGCCCGCCTCCAGATCGAGGCGCTGCTCGGCACCCCGGTCTACCTCGACCTGCACATCAAGATCGCCAAGGACTGGCAGCGCGACCCGCGCCAGCTGCGCAAGCTCGGCTTCTGAGGCTCGCCCCCGGGCTTCGTGACGGTCGCTGCGCGACCTCCTCAACCGCCGGGCGGCCGGGTGGTACGGCGGAGCAGCTCGATCTGGAGCGGCGAGCCTTCGCGCAACGGCTCCCAGTCACCGGTGCCGACGAACCCACAGCTCTCATACAGACCGCGGGCCGAGTCGTTTCCCTCGGTGACGTGCAGCTCGACGGTCGAGATCGAGCGAGCGAGCGCCCAGTCGAGCAGCCAGGAGACCAGGGCTCGGCCGTGGCCGTGCCCCCGCGCCTCGGGCGCGGTCCACATGCCCCAGATGAACATCAGGTCGGTCTCGCCCGGCGGCACCAAACCGCCACCCATGGCGACGGGTGTGCCCTCGTCCAGGACGACCAGGATCGGGTTCGGTGCTGCGAGACGGGGTCGCCAGGTCTCCTCGTCCTCCCGCTCGAACTCGGTCAGCGTCCTGGCGAACGCGTCGGGAGCATCCGCGAGCGCGCGCAGCCGGATGGCGCGGAACTCCTGCCAGTCGGCAGGACCGAGCTCGACGATGGTCACGCAGGCACCCAGCAGATCCCGTAGCGCTGCCCGGCATTCCACTGAGCACGAGACGGGCGTTCCTCGGACCAGGTGAAGTCGAGCGGGTCGTCAGCGCGGGCGCGGGCGGCGGTGCGGCAGGCCGACTCCATCCGCTCCCCGGCGGCCGACGCGGAGGGGTAGACCTTCCCCGGCAGGTCGACGGACGAGGCAGCGACCCACGAGTGCTTCGCCGAGCAGGGGACCCGCTTGAACGACGCGGCATCGGGCGGCGCCGTACCGCACATGGCGAAGCGGTCCGAGGAGCCCACGAGGCCCGCCGACGATCTGGGCAAGGCCGCCAGCCGACCGGTCGTGGAAAGAGCGAGCACGTCGCAGCGGAACCAGTCCGCCCCGGCGGCGGCCTCCTCGACCGACGGGGTGAACCAGACGGCCTGCACCATGCTCAGA
>JBDSPC010000490.1:0-7745 GCA_039914485.1 Nocardioides sp. | reverse complement strand
CCACGACACATGTCGCTGAGACCCAGTTGCGCGGCCACGGGACAACGCGGCAGGAACCGGCAGCCGTGCTCCAGGGCCCTGGCCTGGATCACGCTGCCCGGGATCGAGAACAACTGACCCCGCTCCGCCTCGAGCAGCGAAGCCTTCAACAACGCCTGCGTGTAGGGATGTTGCGGGTCCTCGAAGATGTCCTTGGTTGTCCCGTTCTCCACGATCCGACCGGCGTACATCACCGCGACCCGGTCCGCCATCGTCGACACGATGCCCAGGTCATGGGTGATCAACAGGATCGAGAGACCCAGCTCGTCTCGCTTCTGCTTCAACAGATCCAGGATCTGAGCCTGCACGGTGACATCGAGCGCGGTGGTCGGCTCATCGGCGATCAACAGCTCCGGATCCGCGCTCAACGCGGCCGCGATCATCACCCGCTGCGCCATCCCACCCGACAACTGGTAGGCGAACGCCGACGCCCGCCGGGCAGGCTCGGGGATCCCCACATCACGCAGCAACTCGATCGCGCGTGCCTTCGCCTCCCGGCGACCGACCTTGCGGTGTTGGCGCAGCGATTCGGCGACCTGGGAGCCGACCCGTGCGGTCGGATCCAACATCACCTTCGGCTGCTGGAACAACATCGCCACCTTGTTGCCCCGCACGTGGTTACGTCGCTTGGGCGACATCGCCAGCACGTCCTCACCCTCCAGTACGGCGCTGCCGCCGATCACCTCCGCACCGGGCGGCAACAACCCCATCACCGTCAACGCCGTCAGGCTCTTGCCCGACCCCGACTCGCCGACCAGCGCGACGATCTCGCCACGGTTGATCGTCAGGTCCATGCCATCGATCGCGGGCGCGCCCGGGACGTCGGGGAAGTCCACCCGCAGGCCACGAATGTCCAGCAGCGAGTCGCCGTCCGCCGACGCAGCCACCGGATCCACCTGCTTCACCAGCTCACTCATGAGGGCCTCCTCGACCGTCCACGGCCGCCGCATCGGTGCGGGACCGGTTCGACAGCGTCGCCACGGCATCGTCGAAGTGCTTCTTGAGGACGGCAAGGGCCTTCTCGGTCTCGCCCTCCTTCATCGCGGCGCAGATGAGCCGGTGCTCCTGCACGAGGTCGTCACGTGCGTCGTCCGCTGTCAGCACCCCGAGGCAGAGACGGGTCTCGGAGATGACCGTGCTGAACATCCGCTTCAGCCGATCGCTGGCGCTGGCATCGACCAGGGCGACGTGGAACTCCAGGTCGAAGTTGCCCACGGCCTCCCAGTCCTCCGCCGCCTCAGCCTGCTCCATCAAGGTGACGAACCGGTCGAGCGACTCGGACGCAGCGACGGTCCTCTCGCCGGCGATGATGGACCTGATGGCTGCCGACTCCAGTGCCTCACGAGCGACGTAGACGTCGCGCACGTCCTCGTCGGTGAGCACCGGCACGAACACCCCCCGGTGCGCCTCGCTCTGAAGCAGCCCCTCCTGCACCAGCCGTTGCAACGCCTCCCGAACCGGACCTCGACTGACACCGAAGCTGGTCGCGAGCTCCACCTCGCTCAGCTGCGAGCCAGGCTTCAGCGACCCGTCGACGATGCTCGCTCGCAACCGCTCGGTCACGATCGAGGCGAACGTGGCGCGCGGAATGGTCACGACGGATGCGGCTTCGGGGTTCACAGTGCTTCTCCCTCGACGAGCGCGGTGCGGGTCGGTGGTACGGGGATGGCGGTTTGCTCGCTGGCGCGTTTGCGGCGCTTCTTGAGGTCGAGGCCCTGGCCGATCATGGTCACGCTGAGGGCGGACAGGAAGATCGCGGCGCCGGGAAGCACGCCGAGGCTGGGGGCTCGTTCCATGTAGGGCTGGGCGTCGAGGAGCATCGCGCCCCAGTCGGAGTCGGGCGGTTGCACGCCGAGGCCGAGGTAGGACAGGGCACCTACGGTGATCAGCTTGTGCCCGAACCGGAGGAAGCCCATCGCGACCACCGGACGCGACGCGTTGGGGATCACGTGCCGGAACACGATGTAGGACTTCGGGGAGCCCAGGATCTCGGCGGCCTCGACGTAGTCCTTGGAGTTAATCTCGAGCGCCAGCCCACGCATCAGCCGTGCGAACGGGGTCCAGCCGGAGATGGTCAGTGCGGCGATCAGGGTGCCGTAGCCGGTGCCGAACAGGGCGATGAGGAACAGGGCGATGACGACGTCGGGGAAGCAGATCAGCACGTCGACGGTGCGCATCACGAGCTCGTCGAGCCACCCTCCGCGGCGGGCAGCGATCGCGCCGATGATGGACCCTGTCACAGCACAGATCGCGAGGGTGATCGCGGCGATGGTGACCGAGAACCGGCCGCCCCACATCAGTCGCGACAGGACGTCGCGTCCGAGGTGGTCGGTACCGAGCCAGTGCTCGCCCGATGGTCCCCCGAGCCGGTTGCCGAGGTCCTGGGCGGCCGGGTCGTGCGGCGCGATCCACGGCGTGAGCACCAGCACCAGCAGCACCAGGGTCAGCAGAACGACACCGAAGGCGAAGGTCCAGTGCCGGCCCTGGGCACCCCGCAACAGCAAGGACAGCACGTTGGGACGGTGCGACTTCGCGGACCTCAGCGGCGTCGGCCGCTGGTTGGGTCGCTTGATGGGTCGGGTGGTCAGGGCGTCAGCCATGGCTGCTCACCCTGATCGCGGGATTGAGGACGCCGTAGAGAAGGTCGGTCACGGTGTTGATCACCACTGCCAGGGTCAGGATCCAGAGCATGCCGCCCTGGATGACGGGAACATCGTTGTTGAGCACCGCGGTGTAGAGCAGCCGCCCCATGCCCGGGATGTTGAAGATCACCTCGATCACCACCGACCCACCCAGCAGGCCCGCGAACCAGAACGAGAACAGCGTCATCACCGGCAGCATGCTGTTGCGCAGCCCGTGCCGCACCAGCGTTCGGGGGAAGCTCAGCCCGCGGCTGCGTGCGGCGGTGATGTACGGCGCGCTCAACACGTCCGACATCGCCGCCCGGGTGACCTGGGTGAAATAGCCCAGCGGCCGCAGCGCCAGCGCCACCGCAGGCAACACGATGTACTCCGGACCGGTCCAACCACCCGAGGGAAGCCAGCCCAGATAGCGGGCGAAGATCAGCACCATCACCGGACCCACCCAGTACTCCGGTGCCGAGACCGCACTCTGCGACATGAACGTGATCGCGTTGTCGACCTTCCCGCCGCGCGCAGTCGCGGCCCAGATGCCCAACGGGAGCGCGAACACCAACGCCAACAACAGCGCCGCCAGTGCCAACGTCACCGAGACCCCCAACGCGGGCACGACCAGCTCCTGCACCGGTGTGCGGCTGGTGAACGAGAACCCGAAGCCCCCGGTCAGCACCTGGTGCAACCAGTCGAAGTACTGCGTGTAGATCGGCCGGTCCAGTCCCAGCTCGTGGGTCAGCGCCTCCACCTGCGCGGGATCCAGGGCTGGATCGTTCACCCGCGCCCGGAGGATCTTCCGCGCCGGATCGCCATCCCCAGCGTACGGGATCAAGAACGCGAGGACCGAGACGATCAGCAGCGTCACCACCAGGGTCAGCGCCCTGCGGATCAGGAACGTGAACATCGGTGTCTCCTCAGTCAGTCGGTAGGGCGGGTCAGGAGGCTCATGGCACTACTTGATGACGTCGAGCGCCTTGTAGTAGGCACCTGCGAAGGGAAGGAACCAGGGCGGTCCGACGTGGCCGGGGATCCGCTTGAATGCGAGGTCGCGCCACGGGTTCGCGTCGGCCGTACCGTTCATGTACTCGGCCATCTGCTTGCCCATGTGCGTCGCCATCTGCACTCCGTGACCGGAGTAGCCCAAGGAATAGAAGAGACCGTCGTGCTCGCCGGCGTGGACCATGCGGTCCATGCTCATGTCGACCAGGCCGCCCCAGCAGTAGTCGACCTGGGTCGTTGCGAGCTGCGGGAAGACCGACACCATCGCCTGCTGCAGGATCCGGCCGCTCTTCTCGTCTGACTGCGGGCTGGACATCGCGAACCGCGCCCGGCCACCGAACAGCAGCCGGTGGTCGGGGGTGATCCGGAAGTAGTACAGGAGGTTCTTGGTGTCCGAGGCCATCCGGCGAGTGGGCATCAGCTGGTCGCAGACCTCCTTGCCCAGCGGCTCGGTCACGATGATGAAGCTGCCCACGGGGGCGATCCTCAGCTGTTGCCAACGGAACGGCCGGCCGGTGTAGCCGCTGGTGGCCACCAGGACCTGATCGGCGCGGAGCGTGCCCCGCGGAGTCACCAGCTCGTGCTTGGTTCCGTCGAGCCGACGCACCTGCTCCACCGGCGCCTGCTCGTGGATCTGTACGCCGAGACGGGCCGCGGACTCCCCGAGGCCGCGCGTGAACTTGCCGACGTGCACCCCTGCACCCTTGGGGTCGACCATCGCGCCGTGGTAGAAGTCGCTGCCGATCTCCGAGCGCATCTCGGCCTTGGGGACCATGTGCGTCTCGTAGCCGAGCCGCTCGGCCAGCACCTCGTGGGTCTTGCGCAGCCCGTCGTAGTGGCCGGGCTTGGCTGCCAGGCTCAACTTGCCGGTCCGCGCGAAGTCACAGTCGATTCCCTCCTCGCCCACGAGCTTCTCCACCGTGTCGATCGCGTCGTTGTAGGCAAGGAAGAGCGCACTGGCAGTCGGGAAGCCGTACCGCGCGATGGCGTCCCGGAAGCCGATCGACAGGCCGGTCGTCGCCATCCCGCCGTTGCGCCCGGAGGCACCGAACGCAACGGTGTCTCGCTCGAGGACGGCAACCTTGGCACCCTTGCGGGCCAGGTGCAGGGCCGCAGACAGCCCCGTCAGTCCCGCGCCGACCACGGCCACGTCCACGTTGCCGGCCACCTCGGTGGCGGACCTGTCCGGTCCCCGAGGGGACGTGTCGAGCCAGTACGGCGTCAACTTCATGTGATCTCTCCTCAGCTCAGTGGTGTGTGCTCAGCTGACGCCGAGGCCGGCAGTCAGCACGTAGTAGTCGAGGGGATGGGGCTCAAAGCCCTTCACCTCGGCTTGCACGCCCCAGGGCGCCTGCTCGTGGAGCAGGAAGATGCTGGCGGCTTCCTTCTGCAACTTCTCGGCCAGCGCGGCGTAGGCCTGGTTGCGACCATCGACGTCCTCGATGGCGACCGCGTCCTTGATCTCCTGGTCGGTCGCCGGGTCGCAGTAGTGGGAGATGTTGTAGCCGGCCTCGCAGGTCCAGTCGGAGAGCAGGTAGCCGCCGGGGTCGGCGACGTCGACGAGGTAGCCGCGCGACAGCAACGCGGCGTCGAAGTCGCCGGACAGCATGTCCGGCTCCATCGAGGTGTACTCGCCGCTCCGGATCTTGACGGTGACGCCCAGCTGGCTCAGTTGGTCCTGGATCACCGCGGCGAGGTCGCCGAACTCGGGCCGGTCGTTGTAGGCCATCAGCTCGATGGTCAGTGACTCAGGGTCAACACCCGCCTGGTCAAGTAGGTCGCGCGCCTCGTCGAGGTCAACGGCCACGGGTTCGGCGGCCTCTGGCGCCCACGGCGTGTCCGGTCCGAACGGGCCGACGCCCGGCGAACCGGCGCCCTCATAGATGCCGTCCACGATCGCCTGGGTGTCCACCGCGTACTGGATCGCCTGGCGTACCAGCGGGTCGTCGAACGGCGGCCGCGAGTTGTTCAGCAGCATCACCGTCGTGCGCGCGACGGGGCCCTCCACCACTTCCACGTTGTCATCGCCTTCGAGCGTGCTGAGGTTGGCAACCGGGAGGCTCTTGGAGATCTGGGCCTCTCCCGTCTGCACCTGTGTTGCCCGGGCGGCGCCGTCGACGACGAAGCGCACCTCGGCCGACTCCAGGCTGACCTCGCCGCCCCAGTAGTCCTCGTTGCGCTCGAGGCTCAGCGACTGCGCCGGCGCCTCGTCGGTCACCGTGAACGGGCCGGTGCAGGTGCCCTTGATGTCGATCTGCTTGCCGTCGTAGGCCTTGGGGGCCAGGATCCCGCTGTTCGGACTGGCGACCCTCAGCGGCACCAGTGGATCGGCGGCGGGCGTCGTGATCTGCACGGTCGCCTCGTCCACCGCCTTCACGCCGGAGACCACGTCAGGATTGAACGCTCGGGCAGGCACTTCCACCTCGAGCAGGTGGGTGAGCGCGCCGGCAACGGCCTCGCCGTCCATCGGCGTCCCATCCTGGAAGGTCACGCCGTCGCGAAGCGTGAACTCCCAGGTCTTTGCATCGGTCTGGGTCCACTCCGTGGCGAGCATCGGTTCGAGCTCTCCCTCTGAGTTGTAGCGCAGAAGGGTCTCCAGACACCCGGCACGAGACAGCGAATGTGCATCATTGGTCTCCAGTGCCCACGCGGCCGCCGGCCCGAACTGCTCGTCGTACACGAGGTGTCCGCCGCCGCTGCCGGTCTGCGTAGTGGTGTCGTCACCCCCGCCGCCCATTCCACACGCGGTGCTGGTGAGGGCTACCAGGGCGATTCCACTCGCCCATCGAAGTCGAGTCATCAAGAACTCCTCGTGTATGCGCTGCGACCCTGACGGCGGCAGCGGGGGTGTCCGAGATCACCAGCAAATCATGTCGTTGGTATGTTGTCAACAACTTTCGGTTGACGATCGGCAGATGACAGGTCACAGTTCTCCCATGAACAAGCCGAACGCACACCCCTTCACCCCCGCTGGCGGCGCCTTCTGGGCAGGCCACTGGAGATCCCCGGCCGCCGTCCTCGAGGTGCACGATCCCGAGGACGGGCGGCTCGTCGGCGTCGCTGGCGACTGCACCGCCGGCGATGTCGACGAAGCGGTGTCCGCGGTGGCACGGGGCGTGCTGGACGGACCCGCGTGGCCGGTCTGGCAGCGCCGCGAGGCTCTGCACCGGGCTGCTGCACTTCTGCGGGAGCGCGAGGCCGACTTCGCCCGGTTGATCTCACAAGAGGGCTGCAAGACCATCCGTGGAGCCGCAGCCGAGGTACGTCGGGCGGTCGAGACGGTTCGCCTCTCCGCCGAGCAGGCAGACCGCCTGGAGGGGCGGACCCTCCCGTTCGGCGACACGCCCCGCGGCGAGAACCGCCTCGGTTGGTACACCCGCGAGCCGGTGGGCGTGGTGGCCGCGATCACGCCCTTCAACGATCCGCTCAACCTGGTCGCCCACAAGGTGGCGCCGGCGCTGGTCGGCGGCAACGGGGTGGTCCTCAAGCCCGCCGAGCAGACTCCCTTGGTCGCGCTCGCCTTCATCGAGCTCCTGCTCGAGGCGGGCGTTCCGGCGGACCGCGTCGCCGTACTCCCGGGCCGTGGTGCGACTGTCGGTGCTGCCCTCGTTGTCCATCCCCGGGTCGACCTCGTCTCGTTCACCGGTGGCTACGCCACCGGCAATGCCATCGCCGCTGCGGCTGGAGCCAAGAAGACGGTGATGGAGCTGGGTGGCAACGGCACCGTGCTGGTGTTGCCGGATGCCGATGTACGCCGTGCGGCCCGGGCGGTCGTCGACGGTGCCTTCGGCAACGCCGGCCAGAACTGCCTCTCGGTCCAGCGCGTCTTCGTCGCGCGCGAGCTGCTCGACGAGCTGGTCGAACGCGTCGCGGAGCTCACGGGCGAACTGATCGTCGGCAGCAAGGCCGACCCTCGCACTGACGTCGGCCCCCTGATCGACGAGGCCTCCGCCGCGCGTGTGGCGAGCTGGGTCGACGAGGCCGTCGAGGGGGGCGCCGAGGTCCTTACGGGAGCCAAGCGCGACGGCGCCTACTACTGGCCCACGGTGCTCGCCTCGGTCCCGGCCGGTGCCC
>JBDSPC010000460.1:0-6124 GCA_039914485.1 Nocardioides sp. | reverse complement strand
GTTACGGCGGCCATAGCGAAAGGGAAACACCCGGTCCCATACCGAACCCGGAAGTTAAGCCTTTCAGCGCCGATGGTACTGCAACCGAGAGGCTGTGGGAGAGTAGGACGCCGCCGGACAACAATTGAAGGAGAGGGGTCACCTACGGGTGGCCCCTCTTCTGCATTTCACACCCGTGTACCGCGGCGCGGGTCGCAAAGTGTCCACAGTGGCCTGTACTGATCTGTCGTCCACAGGGTCGTGAGCTGCGCTCACCGCTTTGTCGGAGCCGGCAGGAAGTCTGCTTCCCGGAGGTGATGTGCCATGTCTGCACAGGCGGAAGTGGAAACAATCAACAGCGTGCGCCTGGTCGGCCGCGTCAGTGGTGAGGTGGCCGAGAAGACACTGCCCAGCGGCAGCGTGATCTCGTCGTTCCGGGTCGTGACCGACCGGCCCACGGCACACGAGTCCGGTCAGCGCGTGGACACACTCGAGTGCACCGCTTGGACGGCGAGACTGAGGCGATCCACTCGATCGTGGCGCAGGGGCGACGTGGTCGAGGTGGAGGGCGCCGTACGCCGCAACTTCTTCGCGACCGCGACGGGCAAGGCGTCCCGCGTGGACATCGAGGTCAGTGCGGCTCGGATGATTCGTCGCGCACCGACCGCATGAGGACGCCCAGGCTCGGCTTCGGCTGGAACGACGTGGCCTTCTCGGGGAGCAGCCCTCCCCGGTTCACCAGGTCCCGCACGGCGGCGAAGTCCGGAGCCGGCAACAGCACGGCAACGGTGCGCGGTCGGGCACGGCTCAGCGCATCCTCGGCCGCGTGATGGAAGGCGATCGACGTCGGTTGCTCGGTCAACGCCGGGATCAGCTCGCTCTGCAGCCACTGCACGAGCTCGATGCCCGCGGCGTTCGGGGGAGTCACGACCGCCCAGCCCTGGGAGTCGGTGAGCACCAGCGTGTCGGGAGCGAGGTCGGCCAGCGCCTCTTGACGTGCCTCCGGGTGCACGCTTCCGCCGGCCCGGATCGCGGCCTCGCAGACATCGGAGACGGAGACACCCGTCAAGGTGCGGTGGATCGCCCCGAGGAAGAGCGGTGTGTCGGTCTGGTCCACGAGCATCGCGAGTCCGCGGTCCCATGCGGTGCCCGGGTTGGCCTCCTGCAGCTGCAGGTAGGCGGCGTATCGGTGGTGGCCGTCGGCGATGAGCGCGGCGCCGTCGTGCAGCGATGCATTGATGGCGGAGATCTCGGCAGGGTCGACGATCGCCCAGATGCGCTGCTTCTGCTCGGTTCGATCGAGGTACTCCACATCCGGCACCCGCTCGGCGACCTTGCGGAGCAGGGCTCGGACGTCCGCGGGACCCTCGTGGACGAGCAGGATCGGGGCCGGGTTCATCCCCATCTCGAACATCCGGGAGGCGAGCTCGTCCGCCTGGGCGGGGTGGATGCCCTCGTGTGGCCAGACGGCCCGGTCGTCCAGGCCGGACGCGCGGTGGGCGATGGCCAGGGCGCCCACGAGTCCTCGGATCGTGAGCCCTCCCGCGGTGTATTCGTGCAGGAAGAGGGCCGGAGTCGCCGAGCGGGTGACACGGCCGCTGGCCTCCCACTCGAGGAGGCGGGCCGCGACCGCGCGATAGGGTCGCGCGAACGCTCGGGCGGACGCCGGATCGCCGACGCGACTGGGGGCCAGCAACAGGGCCCGGAACGGTTCGAGTCGAAGGGGCTTCGCCACGTACGGAGGCGTGATCACTGCCGCGAAGTCCATCAAAGCATCGTAGGGGCCGCACCCCAGCGGTCGACGGGAGGGTGAAAGTGCTGAAGGCATCCGAGGTGCCGCTGCTCGAGGGCTATGACCTCACGATGTTCGACCTCGACGGGGTGGTCTACGTGAGCGGCCGGGCCATCGACGGTGTCGGCGAGAGGCTCCAGCGCGTGCGCGATGCGGGCGTGCACCTGGCCTTCGTCACCAACAACGCCTCCCGCACACCGGAGAAGGTCGCGGCCAACCTGGTGAAGCTGGGCGTGGCAGCGACGGCCGCCGACGTGGTGACGTCCGCCCAGGCCGCCGCCCGGGTGGTCAAGGATCGCTTCGGGGCGCAAGCGCGAGTCCTGCTGCTGGGCGGTGCGGGCCTGGAGGCTGCGCTGGCCGCCGAGGGGCTGGTCGTCACGACCGAGCCGGGCGAGGCCGCTGCGATCGTCAGCGGCTACGGCCCCGACGTCCTGTGGAAGGACATCATGCGGGCGGCCACCCTGATCCGCGACGGCCTGCCCTACGTCGCCAGCAACACCGACCTGACGATCCCGACGGACTACGGGCTGGCGCCGGGTCACGGCGTGCTCGTGCGCACGTTGTCCGACTTCGCCGGCGTCGAGCCCATCGTGGCCGGGAAGCCGGCGCGGCCGCTGATGGACGAGACCATCCGTCGGGTGGGCGGGGACCGACCGTTGATGGTCGGGGACCGCCTCGACACCGACATCGAGGGTGCACACGCGGTCGGCATCGACTCGCTGCTCGTGATGACCGGCGTGACGCACCTTGCCGAACTGGTGGCTGCCACCCCGGAGCTGCGGCCCACCTACATCTCGCCTGACCTGGAGGGGCTCTTCGAGCCGCACCCGGCGCCCGAAGTCGACGATAGTGGGGCGCGCCTCGGGGGCTGGCAGGCCCGAGCCCAGGGTGACGCGCTCGAGGTCTCGGGGCAGGGCAGCGCCGCGGACTGGTGGCGTGTCGTGGCCTCCGCCAGCTGGGCAGCCCTGGACGCAACGGGCAATGCGGTCGACGCGACGGCGCTCAGGCCACCGGTCACAGCCGCGCAGGACGAGCGAAGGTAATCTCGCGCCCATGAGTGAGTACGACGAGCAGGCCGACCTCGCGCCGGACACCGATGCGGACGTGTCCGACGGCTGGGAGGCGCCCTCGACCGGAGTGGCAGCAGTCGACGCCGTCCTCGCATCTGTGCAGGCAGTCGACGACCGGCCGGTTGCAGAGCACGTGGCCGTCTTCGAGCAGGCGCACGACCAGCTGCGCCGTGCCCTCGACCCCGGACACGGCTGAGCGTGCCGCCGCGACGTCTTCGACTCGATGCCGAGCTCGTGCGCAGGGGGCTGGCGCGCTCGCGTGAGCACGCGAGCGAGCTGATCGCCGACGGTCGGGTCAAGGTCTCCGGGGCGGTCGCGACCAAACCCGCCACCGGGATCACGACCGACGTGGCGATCGTGGTGCGAGAGGACCCCGATCGTGAGGAGTACGTCTCCCGCGGCGGGCACAAGCTGGCCGGCGCGTTGACGGTGTTTGCCGCCCACGGCGTCACCGTGGCCGGGAAGCGCTGCCTTGACGCCGGTGCCTCGACGGGTGGTTTCACCGACGTGCTGCTGCGCGCGGGCGCTCGAGAGGTGGTGGCGGTCGATGTCGGCTACGGCCAGCTCGCGTGGTCGCTGCAGAGCGATGACCGGGTGATCGTCCATGACCGCACCAACATCAGGGAGCTGACACCCGAGATCGTCGGTGACCCCGTCGACCTGGTGGTCGGCGACCTGTCCTTCATCTCGTTGGAGCTCGTGCTCGACGCGCTGCTGTCGGTGATGGCACCCGACGGCGAGCTGGCCCTGATGGTCAAGCCGCAGTTCGAGGTGGGCAAGGACCGCGTCGGCAAGGGCGGCGTGGTGCGCAGCCTCGAGTTGCGGGCGGAATCGGTCAGCCACATCGCCGACGTGGCGGCGGTCCGCGGGTGGGGTGCGGTGGCCGTCACCACCAGCCCACTCCCAGGGCCGTCGGGCAACGTCGAGTTCTTCCTGCTGCTCCGTCACGGGCCGGCCGGCATCGATGCGGACGACGTGCGCGCCGAGGTCGAGCGCAGCGCTTCCTGGGGCGCGGCGGGTGAGAGGGTGGACCCGTGACCGAGACGCCGAGCATCGCCCAACGGCGGGTGCTGCTGTTGGCACACACCGGACGAGCCGACGCCCGGGAGGTCGCCCGGGAGTGTGCCCGGGCCCTGACCGAGCACGGCATCGCCGTACGACTGCTGGAGCCGGAGGCGAAGGATCTCGAGCTCGAGCCGACGCAGGGAGCCACCGATGGCGGCTGGATCGAGACCGTGGCGGCTGAGGACGACCCTGGCGCAGGCTGCGAGCTCGCGCTCGTGATCGGCGGCGACGGCTCGATCCTGCGCGCGGCCGAGCTCACGCACGCCAGTGGCACCCCGTTGCTCGGGGTCAACCTCGGGCACGTCGGGTTCCTGGCCGAGGCCGAGCAGGACGACGTCGCCATCACGATCGAGGCCATCGTGGCGCGGCGCTACGTCACCGAGGACAGGTTGACCGTCGACGTGACGGTGCACCAGGGCAAGGAGCTCGTCTACTCGACGTTCGCGCTCAACGAGGCCAGCGTCGAGAAGGCGGCCAGGGAGCGGATGCTCGAGGTGGTCGTCGAGATCGACGACCGACCGCTGTCCCGGTGGGGCTGCGACGGGGTCGTGTGCGCGACACCGACCGGCTCGACCGCCTACAACTTCAGCGCCGGCGGCCCGGTGGTGTGGCCCGGCGTCGAGGCACTGCTCATGGTGCCCATCAGTGCGCATGCGCTGTTCGCCCGGCCGTTGGTGGTGGCTCCCACGAGCGTGCTGGCCATCGAGGTGTTGGCCAACACCGAGGGCTCCGGCGTGCTGTGGTGCGACGGGCGCCGGACCGTGGACCTGCCGCCGGGGGCGCGGATCGAGGTACGCCGTGGTGCCCGCCCGGTCCGCCTGGTGAGGTTGCACCAGGCGCCCTTCACCGACCGCCTGGTGGCGAAGTTCGACCTGCCCGTCGAGGGCTGGCGAGGCGCCTCCGAGCGCCGGCGCCGCGAGGAGGGCCAGGCCGATGCTTGAGGAGATCCGCATCCGGTCGCTGGGCGTGATCGAGTCCTCGACCCTCGAGCTCGGCCCCGGCCTCACGGTGATCACCGGTGAGACCGGCGCCGGCAAGACGATGGTCGTCACCGCGCTCGGCCTGCTGCTGGGTGGTCGTGCCGATCCCGGTGCCGTGCGCACCGGTGCCAAGCACGCACGTGTCGAAGGAGTGCTCGGTGTCACCGATCTGCCCGCGGTCGTCGCGGCCGTCGAGGAGGCCGGGGGAGAGATCGAGGACGGCCGGGTCGTGCTTGCGCGCAACGTCGCGGCCGAGGGCCGTTCGCGTGCCTGGGTCGGCGGCGCGGCCGTGCCGGTGTCCGGGCTGGCCAGCGTGGCCGAGCCGCTGGTCGCCGTACACGGTCAGTCGGATCAGCACCGGTTGCTCAAGCAGTCCGCCCAGCGCGATGCGCTGGACCGGTTCGGCGGATCTGCCGTGGCGAAGGCAGCGGCGACCTATTCAGACCTCTACACCCGCCTCATCGACGTGGAGCGCGAGCTGCGCTCCGTCGTGCTGAGTGCGCAGGAGCGGGCCCGCGAGGCCGATCAGCTGAGGTTCGGCCTCACCGAGATCGAGTCCGTCTCACCCGAGCCGGGTGAGGACACCGCCCTGGCCGCCGAGGAGGGCCGCCTCGGGTTCGCCGACACCCTGCGCACGGCCGCCGAGCAGGCGCGCGAGGCGTTGAGCAGCGAGGAGGGGAGCCCCGACGCGCTGGCGACCACGTCGTCCGCGCGGACCCAGCTGGAAGGCGTGCGCGAGCACGACCCGCAGGCAGGAGAGCTGGCGGACCGCCTGGCCGAGGTGACCTACCTCCTGTCCGACGTGGCTGCCGATGTCGCGTCGTACGCCGCACGCCTGGACACCGACCCCGCGCGGCTCGCCGCAGTGAGCGAGCGGCGGGCGGCCCTGACCGCGCTGACCCGGAAGTACGGCGAGACCATCGACGAGGTGCTCGCCTGGGCCGAGGCCGGATCACGTCGCCTGCTCGACCTGGACTCCACCGACGAGCAGATCGACCAGCTCCAGGCTGACCAGAGCACGTTGCGCGAGCAGCTCGACGTCGCCGCTGGCAAGCTCACGGCGGCCCGTCGGAAGGCCGCGGCTCGACTCGGCACCACGGTGACCGCCGAGCTCACGTTGCTCGCGATGCCGCACGCCGACGTCACCGTCGACGTGCGGGCGCAGGAGGTCGAGCGCCCCGAGACCCTGACCGCGACCGAGCTCCGGGTCGGCGACCGCTGGCTGCGCGCCACGGCCA
>JBDSPC010000487.1:0-3887 GCA_039914485.1 Nocardioides sp. | reverse complement strand
TCGTCTGTCGTGAGGATGCGACCGTCCGAGAGGTGCGGATGGCTGCCGGAGAACGTCAGCAGCCGGGTGATGTGGACGAACTCGGAGACGGGTACGGCGAGCTCGTGGGCGTGCGGAGCGAGGAGCAGCTCCATGATCGCGGCGCCCTCCGCGCGCTTCTCCGCGAGCGGCTTGCGCCCGGCCGGTGGGCCGAACATGCCGACCGCGGTCATCAGCTCGAAGATGCCGCGGAAGCGGATCTGCAGGAGGGTGACGACGTCGGAGACCAGGGCTCGCAGGGACTGGTCGGGCTCGATCCGGCGCAGGTCGTCGAGGAGGGGCTCGATGTCGAAGGCGTGGTCGAGGGCGGCGGCGATCAGGTCGTCCTTGGAGTCGAAGACCCGGAAGATCGTGCCTTCGGCGATGCCGGCCGCTTCCGCGATCTGCTTGCTCGTGACGGTGCGCCCGTGCTCGAGCAGCAGCGGCAGGGTCGCGTCGATCAGGGTGGTGCGCCGGTCTTCGGCGGACAAGGGAGTGGCGCGGGGAGTCACGCCGACCACTGTAAGTGAGTGAGCGCTCACTCACAAACGTTTTTTACGGAGCCAGGCGCTGGATCCGCCAGCCGGCTCCATCGCGCTCGTAGACCAGCCGGTCGTGCATGCGCCCCGGGCGCCCCTGCCAGAACTCCACCGTCTCCGGCTCGATCCGGTAGCCGCCCCAGTGGTCGGGCGCCGGCACGTCGTGGCCCTCGAACCGCTCCACCATCGCGTCGTACGCCGCATTGAGCTCGGCACGCGAAGCGACCGGCCGTGACTGCAGGCTGGCCCACGCGCCGAGCTGCGCAGGTCGCGGCCTCGAGCGGTGGTAGGCCTCGACCGCCTCGCGCTCCAGCACGCTGGCGGTGCCCTCGATCCGCACCTGCCGCTCGAGCGGGTGCCACGGGAACAGCAGCGCGCATCTTGGGTTGGCGGCCAGCTCGTCGGCCTTGCGCGAGCTCTGGTTGGTGAAGAGCACGAAGCCGCGCTCGTCCAGGCCCTTCAACAGCACCATCCGCGAGGACGGGCGCCCGTCACCGTCGACCGTGCTCAGCACCATCGCGTTGGGCTCGTGCAGCCCGGCGTCCAGCGCCTCGCCCAGCCAGCGCTGGAACATCAAGAAAGGATCGGCGGCCAGGTCGGGAACGTCGAGCCCGCCATCGGCGTACTCCTTGCGAAGCGCCGCGACGTCGACCGGGTCCTTGTCCATGCGCCGCACCCTAGACCCGGACCGGAGGGCTGCAACGGCCTCGGTGGTGACCCGCTCGACGGACAGGTGCACAATTAGTCGGCTCGCGAGCACATCGGATGCGGGCCCCGCCATACGCAAAGGAGCGTCTGCCGCATGACTGAGGTCCACCACGGGCTCGAGGGAGTCGTCGCTTTCGAAACCGAGATCGCCGAGCCCGACAAGGAAGGATCGGCGCTCCGCTACCGCGGCGTCGACATCGAGGACATCGTCGGCCGCGTGCCGTTCGAGAACGTCTGGGGCCTCTTGATCGACGGCTCCTACACCCCCGGCCTGCCTCCGGCCGAGGCCTTCAGCCTTCCCGTCCACACCGGCGACGTGCGCGTCGACGTCCAGGCCGCGATCGCGATGCTCGCGCCGCAGTTCGGCTTCGGCCAGACCTACGACATCTCCGACGAGCAGGCCCGTGCCGACCTCGCCCGGGTCGCCGTGATGGTCCTGTCCTACGCCGGCCAGTCGGCCCGCGACCTGCACCTGCCGGTCGTCCCGCAGCGCCTCGTCGACGAGGGCAGGACGCTCGCCGAGAAGTTCCTGATCCGCTGGCGCGGCGAGGCCGACCCGAAGCACGCCCACGCCATCGACGCCTACTGGTCCTCGGCTGCCGAGCACGGCATGAACGCCTCGACGTTCACCGCGCGCGTCATCACCTCGACCGGTGCCGACGTGGCGGCCGCCTTCTCCGGTGCCATCGGCGCCATGAGCGGCCCGCTGCACGGCGGTGCCCCGGCCCGCGTGCTGACGATGATCGAGGAGGTCGAGAAGTCCGGCGACGCCACGGCCTACGTCAAGGGTCTCCTCGACTCCGGCGAGCGCCTCATGGGCTTCGGCCACCGCGTCTACCGCGCCGAGGACCCTCGCGCGCGCGTTCTTCGCCGTACGGCGAAGGAGCTCAACGCTCCTCGCTACGCCGTCGCCGAGGCGCTGGAGCAGGCCGCGCTCAAGGAGCTGCGCGAGCGTCGCCCCGATCGCGTGCTCGAGACGAACGTCGAGTTCTGGGCCGCGATCGTGCTCGACTTCGCGGAGGTGCCGGCCAACATGTTCACCTCGATGTTCACCTGCGCCCGCACGGGTGGCTGGTCGGCGCACATCCTGGAGCAGAAGCGCACCGGGCGCCTGATCCGCCCCTCCGCGATCTACACCGGTCCGGCGTCGCGCCCGGCCAGCGAGGTCGACGGCTGGAACACCGACTGGGCCAAGTAGCCCGCACGACAACGACGACAGCGGTACTCCACGGTCACCCAGTGGCTGCGGAGTACCGCTGTTCTTGTACCCGGACCAAGCCCTCAGCCGGCGACGGCTCCGCTCTCGACGTACCAGCTCGTCTGTCCCAGGGACCCGGCCTTGCTCAACGAGATGTGCATGTGGTCGCGGTGGCGCAGCGTCTTCGAGCAGGTCTTGCGCGAGCGGCAGGCGCCGTTGAGGTAGTTGCGTGGCTCGAAGCCGTACCAGGCGGAGTAGATCTTGTCGTTCCAGATGACGTACATGATTCCCATCCGCCGCGCGAGCGCGTCGGTGTCGCCGAGCTCGTCGTCGGCGAAGGCCTCGGTGATGAAGGCCTGGGCGGTCGCCTCGTCGTCGATGCTGGTCGCGTCGAGCGTCCAGTCGAACGCCCGTCCGTCCTTGTGCTCGGACTGGCCACCGGCCCGGCAGCTGCGCAGCGTCCCGCCGTAGGCACCACCGCGCGCCGACAACCACTGCCCGAGGGCGACCGTGCCGGGCTTCTCGGTGCGCGCGCACGACTTCTGCGGCTGGTAGGTCGCATAGCCGTCGACCGGCAGGACGTATGTCGCGGCGGCGGGCAGGCTCGACACACAGGCCACAAGCACCGACATCACGCCGGTGATCAGCAGCAGGAGTCCGTTGCGCACGGCAGGAGGCTAGAGGTGCGGATGGGACTGTGGGTGCAATTGGGGCAAAAAGTTAGTCGTTCGTCGGCGTGTCGGCTGGACACGCCGAGAGCAACTTGCCGAAGCAGCGGCTGACGCCGGAGTCCTTGTAGTAGCCGAAGCCGGCGATCTCGGCGTAGCCGAACGACTCGTAGAGCGCGATCGCCTCGGGCTGCATCAGCCCGGTCTCCAGGATCATCGCCTCCACACCGGCCGCGTGTGCGGTCGCCTCGAGGTGGGCGAGCATCCGGCGCGCCAGCCCGATGCCGCGCGCGGCGGGCGCGACGTACATCCGCTTGATCTCCGCCGTGTTCGTGGTCCCGGCGAAGTCGACGTCGCCTCGGCGGCGCCACGCTCCGGAGACGACGGGTACGCCGTCGCGCCAGCCGACGAAGAACCCGCCCCGTGGCGCGACGAACTCGGTGTGGTCGATCGGCGACTCGTCGCGACCGCCGTAGCGCACGACGTACTCCTGCTGCACCTGCTCGATGAGCGCCTGCGCGTCGGGGTCGCCGATCGGGACCTGCCGGAGGTCGACAATCCCTGAGACGCAGGCATCGGTCATGGTGGCATCGTATGAGAGGCTGGCGCCGCTGACAGCGTCGTCAGGATTCCTCTCCTCTCACTGCAAGGGAAGGCACCTCCGGTGACCGACGCCATCACGATCCCCGCCGAACTTCTGCCCGCCGACGGCCGCTTCGGCGCCGGGCCCTCGAAGATCCAGACCAGCCACCTCGA
>JBDSPC010000427.1:0-3131 GCA_039914485.1 Nocardioides sp. | reverse complement strand
CGCCCGCGCATCCTCGTCGCCAAGATGGGCCAGGACGGACACGACCGTGGCCAGAAGGTCGTCGTCACCGCCTTCGCCGACCTCGGCTTCGACGTCGACGTGGGCCCGCTGTTCTCGACACCCGAGGAGGTCGCCCAGCAGGCGATCGACGCCGACGTGCACATCGTCGGTGTTTCCTCGCTCGCCGCCGGCCACCTGACCCTGCTGCCTGCCCTCAAGCAGGCGCTGGCCGACCAGGGCCGCCCGGACATCATGATCGTCATCGGCGGCGTGATCCCGCCCGACGACGTGCAGACGCTCAAGGACATGGGTGCCGCCGCGGTGTTCCTGCCCGGCACGGTGATCGCCGACTCGGCGCTCGACCTGCTGGTGCGGCTTCGCTCCTGATGGGTGGCCAGCCTGACGTCCCGACCCTCGTCGAGGGCATCCGTGCCCGCCAGCGGGCCGCGGTGTCCCGGGCGATCACGCTCGTCGAGTCGTCCAAGCCCGAGCACCGGGTGCTGGCACGCGAGCTGCTGCTCGAGCTCGCCGGGAGTCCGACGGCTGTCAGGGTCGGCATCTCCGGTGTCCCCGGCGTCGGCAAGTCAACCTTCATCGAGGCCCTCGGCTCGCGGCTGACCGCCGCAGGTCATCGCGTCGGCGTGCTCGCCGTGGACCCCTCGTCCGTGCGCACGGGCGGATCGGTGCTGGGTGACAAGACCCGGATGGCCAAGCTGTCCGTCGATCCCGACGCGTTCATCCGGCCCTCGCCTTCGGCCGGCACGCTCGGGGGCGTGGCCCGCGCGACCACCCAGGCGATGCTGGTCCTCGAGGCCGCGGGCTACGACGTCGTGCTCGTCGAGACGGTCGGCGTCGGCCAGTCCGAGGTCACCGTCGCCGGCATGGTCGACACCTTCCTCTTCCTCACCCTTGCCCGCACCGGCGACCAGCTGCAGGGCATCAAGAAGGGCATCCTCGAGATCGCCGACGTCATCACCGTCAACAAGGCCGACGGCGATCGGGAGCAGGAGGCCCGCGGCGCCGCCCGCGAGCTCGCCGGCGCCCTCCGTCTCGTCCGCGGTCACGACGAGTGGGCGCCCCCGGTCGTGACCTGCTCGGCCCTCAACGACGTCGGCGTCGACGACGTCTGGGCGCGGGTGGTGGCTCACCGCGAACACCTCGGCAAGGACGGTCTGGCCCACAAGCGGGCCGGTCAGCAGCTCGACTTCACCTGGGCGCTGGTGCGCGACGAGCTCGACCAGCGGCTGCGGCGCTCACCGGGCGTCGCGGCGATCCGCGACGACGTACGCAGGGCCGTGCTGTCCGGTGAGCTGGCCGCTCCGATGGCCGCCGACCGGATCCTGGCGGCGTACGACTCCTGAGCACTCCCCGAAGTCGAGCGCGGCCTCAACTACGCTGGAGAGATCATGTCCGACATCCCCGCAGGTGACTCACCGACCACGCTCATCACCACGATCGTCGAGAAGTACGCCGACCAGCTGATCGACTTCCGGCGTGACCTGCACGCCCACCCCGAGCTGGCGTGGACGGAGTCACGCACCACCGGCAAGGTGATCGAGGCGCTCACCGACACCGACTGGCAGCTCACGCCCGTCACCGGCGGCGGGCTGATCGGCGAGCTGGGCACGGGCGAGCGACTGGTCGCGCTTCGCGCCGACCTCGATGCCCTGCCCGTCGAGGACCTCACCAAGGACCCGTGGACCAGCACCGTGCCCGGTGTCGCGCACGCGTGCGGCCACGACGTGCACACCGCCGGCCTCGTCGGCGCCGCCCTGGCCCTCGACGAGGTCAACGCGAGCGGGCAGCTGCCCGGCCGCGTCCGGCTGCTGTTCCAGCCGGCCGAAGAGATCATGCCCGGGGGAGCGCTGCACCTGATCCAGGCCGGCGCCCTCGACGACGTGCACCAGGTCTTCGGCCTGCACTGCGACCCCAGCCTCGACGTCGGTCGCCTCGGCCTGCGCGAGGGCCCGCTGACCGGCGCCGCCGACTCGCTGTTCGTCCGGCTCGGCGGCAAGGGCGGGCACACGAGTCGCCCGCACCTCACCGAGGACCTCACCTTCGCCCTCGGCAAGCTGATCACCGAGCTGCCGGCCATCCTCAGTCGTCGCCTCGACCCGCGCGCCGGCGTCAGCCTCGTGTGGGGCATGGTCCAGGCCGGCGCCGCCGCCAACGTGATCCCGGGCCGTGGCACGCTCGCCGGCACGGTGCGCATGCTCGACGCGGTGGCGTGGGCGGATGCGGAGCACATCGTCCGCACGCTCGTCGGACAGATCGTTGCGCCGTACGGCGTCTCGGCGGAGGTCACCTACCAGCGCGGCGTGCCGCCGGTGGTCAACGACCCTGCCGCCACGGCGGTCCTCGCCGGTGCGGTGGAGCGGGTGCTCGGCGTCCACGGCCACGTCTCCACGAGCCAGAGCCTGGGTGGTGAGGACTTCGGGTGGTACGCCGACCGCATCCCGGGTTCGATGGCGCGGCTCGGCACCCGCACTCCCGGTGGGGTGACCTTCGACCTGCACCAGGGCAACCTGCGCATCGACGAGCGAGCCACCGGCATCGGGGCGCGCGTCCTCGCCGAGACCGCCGTCGCGGCTCTCGGCGCCTGACGCCCTGGCGGGCTATTCCTTCTGGTAGGGGATGCCGTCTGCCGCGGGCGGTCGTGAGCGACCGACCAGTCCGGCGACCGCGACGATGGTGACGACGTAGGGCAGCATCAGCATGAACTGGCTGGGGAGGGGCTCCCTCGCGCCGAGCACGCCGAGCACGCCCTGCAGGTTGGAGGCGAAGCCGAAGAGCAACGCCGCCAGGGTCGCCCGGATCGGGTCCCACTTGCCGAAGATGACGGCTGCAAGTGCGATGTAGCCGGCACCACCGGTCATCTCCCGGTTGAACTGCGGCACCGACACCAGCGTGAAGAACGCACCGCCCATGCCGGCGATGGCGCCCCCGATCAGGATGGTGCGGTAGCGGGTGCGGTTGACCTTGATGCCGACGGTGTCGGCGGCCTTGGGGTGCTCGCCGACGGCGCGCACCCGCAGGCCCCAGCGGGTGCGGTAGAGCGCGAACGTGACGAGGGCGACCGCGATGTAGAGCAGGTAGACCACCATGGTCTGGCGGAAGAAGATCGGCCCGAT
>JBDSPC010000364.1:0-9528 GCA_039914485.1 Nocardioides sp. | reverse complement strand
CGACCAGCATCCGGCGATGGCGGGCTACCGCTTCGGGCCAATCGCCCTCCGAAGCGGCAGTGTTCACAGCACCGTCGGCTAGCACCACTCGCCAGAATGGGATCGCATGGTCGGAGTCGAAGTCCAGCGGGAGGAGGGCTTGTCCCACGGCGATGCCGCCGCCGGGCGAGCCGACCTCTTCGGCGATCTCGCCGTAGGTGCGAACCTCGCCAGCGGGGATCGCCCGGACGGCATCAAAGACGCGTAGTCGAAAGTTGGTCATGTTGTACTCATGGGTACTCATCGTATGTCGCCTTTCGGTGTTCTACCTTGGCTCGAGTCTCGGGTACAACCGCCGACACCGCCTAGGTATGTCCGGCAATCAGACGGGTATCCGACCCGAATCGGCGGCACGCCTGACCTGCCCCATTCCAGCCGCGTTCCGGGAGCGCCCCCGCCGCCGTCAATGCGGCCGCTGCAGGCGGAAGCGCGTGATGCCGAAGGCTCGAACTCACTCAGACTTCATCGCGTGGGAAGTCGTCTGCTGGGTCCCCTTGGGGATCGATACCAACGGCTTCACTTTCCAGGTTGGTGAGCTGCAATGAACAGTAGAGGCAGTCGAAACCACGGAAGTCCAGGTATGTAGTCGTGCTGTAGTCGCCCGGTGCCTCGTACTCGACGTCGAACTCGACGCTGTAGATCAGCCAGCCGCGATTGCCGCAGGCCGGGCAGCCGTGCGGCTCCGTGTGGTCGCCATGAAGAGAGGCGCGCTTGCCGAGATCGGCGATGAGTTCAGAGCTCGCACCGTCAGGGAGTCGGCTAATCAGTGACTCGTATCGATCCTTGGCGCCCCTGACCTTTCGTTGAGCATCCACACGCAAGGCTGTACTTCGTTCGGCAACCTCCCTTTGCACCTGATCGGCCAATTCGGCACCTAAAAACTCGTCGCGAGAACGACCAAGATGATCGACGCCTGACAGGACGAAGTCGCTGCCGGCTGTCACCTCGCCGGCTAGGGCCGCATCGTCGATCTCTGCCGCATGCGCGGCGCGGTTGCGGGCGTCAAGTGCAAGCCGAGCTGCGCCGAGATGTGGCCGCACCTCTTCACATAGTCGGCCAGCCAGGATGACCGCCTTTGTCGCCGCCAACGTTTTGTTGCCCTTGTGCGCATACGGCTGCGCAGTGGCCACTCCCGCCTCTACAAGCACGTCGATCAAAACGTGGTGGCCCTCACGGTCGTCGAGCAGGAGTCGTGGATCGACGTTGACGAGAATGACTTTCGCCATCAGTTCGACGGCGGCACCTGCGTGAATAGCAGCCTCCATACGAAGGTTTCGGTCCGTCGACCGCACCTTGTCATTAGCTGATCGCACATGGTGCGAGGCGGCAGAGTACAGCCGCTCCACATCGAACTTGAGGGCCAGGTGATCGCAGCCGGGTCCCATGACGATCAGCGTAGACGCAGCGCTTGTCCGTCAGCCCGAGCGGGCGCGCCACCAGCGAGAGAGAGCCTCGAGCACACGCATACGCGTCTGCCGTACGTATCGGTGTCAGCGGGACCTAGCCCATTCCGCCGCGAGCCTGACGTGCGGACCAACCGATGCAAGGCGCTTTGTTGAGGCGACATGAACGGCCTTGACTCATCGCGACCAAGTTTTCGAACCTCAGCGCCTAGGCGGGCCAGCGAAACCCGGGCGCTGCCGGGTTCGGGTGCGTGGTCTTGTGCCCCAAGGGCTGCCCCGTCCTGAGCAAAGCTGGTTCCGCCGCTTCCTTCGCAGGTAGGATCTCGGCGCCGCGACCGAGCGGCCGGGAGAACGGAGTGCCTGTGGGCAGATCAGCGAGGGTGATCGGCGGGCAGGAGTTCGGCCTTAGCGCCCCACAGATGAATGCCCTGTTGAAGAAGTACGGCTACCTGAGTGGCGCTCCTGGTGCGTACTCGGTCACGAAGACGGGGGAGCCGTTCGCGGCGGAGCGGCACGTCAGCAACGGCGTCGGCGGCTACCAGAGCATGCAGGTGAACTACGAGGTCCGCACGTGGAACGACGACCTTCCGGCTGCGCTTCGCGCCGAAATGGAGGCCAACCCTGACGGCGTCGCGGAGGAGGAACCTCCTCTCGAGGAGAACACAGTTTGGGATCACGAGCCGTTCGAGGATGACAGTTCTGACGACGTGGGTAGCCGGGACGCGACCTGGAAGGAGCTGGCCGTTGTTGGCGCCGTCCTGGGAGGGGTCGCGGTCGTGGTCCGCTACGGGCCTCCGATCTGGAACGACAAGGTGAAGCCGGCCGGTAGGAAGCTGCGGGACCGGTTCTCCAAGCGCGACCAACAAGAGGACCCGCCCGTTGAGCTCGTAGAGGCTCCAGACGACACCAGCTCTTGACGCGTTGATGGCTGGCGACACGTATGACCGGCGGCCGACCCCGGTGCGGTTCGGAGGTTGCGTCTTTCCGACGCGAGCCGGGGAAGGCAAGTCGATGAGCCCCGATTCGGAGTCCGAAGGGCTGGTGTTGCAACCGGATGAAGTTGGGTGGCCGTAAGTACAGCGGAGCGTTGACAGGGTCGCTCGGCGGGACCGCGAGGTTGTTGCGGCGTAGCCGGAAGGTCTGCATGGCGACCCAGTCGGGGTGCTGGAACCGCGGCTCGAAAATCCTGGTCGGCACGTCGATCGTCAGATGTCGCTGGACGAGGAAGCCAAGCTGCGAAGGACGTCCGACATGATCACCGGACGTCCGGATCTCACCTTGCTAGCCGCCGCGCTGAGTGCGCCTTACCGCCGCGTTCAGGCGTCACCTGGAACGACCAGATCTGTCGATAAGCAGGTTGTCAGGGTCGGTAGTCCTCGAACTCCCAATGTCCCAGCCTGGCGAGGCGTTCGCCGATCTCAAGCCACGATTCGGCAGTGACTTCTTGGGCCCTGGCCGTCAGCCATGACCGGAGTGTGTGCACGTCGAAGTCTTCGAGGTGCACCACCAAGTGGTGGCGCGCGCTGTAGATGCCGCCAACTTTGCGAGTGGTCGTGGCGAGCCACTCCGGCGAGCAGACCGTGACATCGAACGACTCCTCGCCCGGTGAATCCTCTGGGCCAATGATCATGCGAGCGTGCAACACGAACTCGGCCGGATCGCCCGGGAGGGTCGATGGGTCTGGATGAAGTCGAGGCTCTTGAGCAGTACGCGCACGCGCCTGATCCTGCCTTACCTAGATGCCTCGATGCGGGCGTTGGAAACCCGCATCATTCCGCATAGAGGCGCCATCTCTGATCGCGTCCGTTGTTGCTGTGAGCTTGATTGGCGGACCGGACCCGCTTGTTGTCTAGCCTTTGGAACGTGGATTCCTCATGGGTTAGTTCCTGCCGCGCGTTCGCTGACGCCGCGGAGTGGTTCGTCAGTACCGCCGCGCTGGTCGATGACCGGTGGACATTGCCCGGCCTGGGCGAGTGGGACGTCCGCAGCCTTGTCGGGCACACAAGTCGTTCGCTGCTAACGGTGGAGACTTACCTCTCTTGTCCCGCCGAATTCATCTCGGTCGAGTCGGCGGCGGAATACTTCAAGGTGACGAAAGCCATTGCGACCAACCAACCTGTGGCGGCGCGTGGACGCGACGCCCGCGAGGACCTAGGCATGGATCCTGCCGCCGCTGTGGCAGACATCGCCGCTCGCGTGGTCCCGGTGGTCGTGGCCTGCGAAGGCGCCGAGCTGATAACCACGATCGCTGGCGGTATGCGGCTCAGGGACTACCTGCCGACTCGCACCTTCGAGCTCGTCGTTCACACTGCAGATCTCAGGATGGCGCTGGACATGCCAGCGGATGCGCCCGGGACGGCTGCGGCCCGGGCACTCGAGTTGGTTGCTCAACTCGCCGTCGCCGGGGGCCTGGCCGGTCCGCTCCTACTAGCCGCCACCGGCCGACAAGGGCTACCAGCCAGCTTCTCCGTTAGTTGAGTCCATGGGCGTGGTGTACGACGGGCCCGTGCTGAGCGTGGCGTCGGAGGTGCGTCAATTCGCCGCGTGCTGGACTTCCCCGCCCATTGGCGGTCACGACAAGTCCCGCGCACTCTCATGTCCAGCGTCGCAGTCCAGCAGGTGCGCCCACCCTGCCAATGCGACTGCCTGAGATGTCCGGCGGTTTTCCCTGGTGACGTAGGAGACTTCGCTTATGACGACGATCGTGTTGGCCGTACTGGCGCTAGTGGTTGGAGCGCTCGGCGCGTTCTTTGCCTACCGTCAACTTTTCCCAGGTGCTCGAACGCTTGACATCACGGTGCTTTCGGCGCGGCCACTGTTAGATCCAGATATGCCCGATGGTCAGTTCGAACTTCTCGTCGACGGTTCGGCCATCACTCCGGAGCCACATTTGGTTTCGGTTGTCGTGACGGCCAAGGGCAGGCACGACGTCTCATCGTCAAACTTTGAGTCGGCCAAGCCGCTTCGTCTCGACGTTGGCGCTCCCGTCCACAAGGTGCTCAGCGCGATCGCTTCGCCCCCTCGCGGATCTCTTCCTTCCCTGGCAGTCACTGACGAAGAACTTGATGTCGGTCCTGGGCTGTTCACCCGAGGCCAGTCGATCTATGTCCAACTACTGACTGGGCCACCCATCCTGGGTGGAGTTCCACATGCGCGGCATGACTTGGTCGACGTTCGGGTAGAGGTCACAAATGGCGGCGACCCGAAGGCCAGGCGGACCCCAGCGATCCGCTCTCTCGCGATCGGAGCAATCACGGGACTAGTGGCCGGCGGCCTACTCACGGCAGCCGCGTTGTACGACCTGGCAGACCGACTGCCCGGCCTTAGCTTCGAACCCTCCGCCTCCGTCAGTCCGAAACTTCCGATAGCCGGGTCGGAGGTGCGGGTGGTGGGAACCAACTTTGAAGTCGGAGCCATCATTTCTGTAAGCATCGATAGCTCGGTCCTTGATGAGGATTTTGATGACATCTGTGGAACCCAAGTCGGGGATGAGGGCGCCTTCATCGTCGACTGTCGGTTGCCACCCGGCTTGCCTCCCGGGCCAGCGGAACTGGAAGTCTGGTCAACCGAGCTCAACGGGACGTCCATCGAGTACATCGCTTTTGCTATCGCTCAGGACTGAGAGATCGGCAACTCATCGCTATGGATCGGGCCGCACATGGGTCAACCGCCGCGACCGACCTCATAGGCGTCAAGCAAGAGTGGGGCTGCGACCCTGACGCAATCAACGATCGCGACTAGGTAAGAACCGAGCGCGTCGTCGCGCTTGCATCGCAGGCTTGGCGAGCACGGCCGGCAGTGGGTCAACCCGCTTGGCCGGATTGGTCGCGGCAGAGCCAGCGGTATTCGGCGTCGTCGGGACCGACGAAGGGTTCGAGCCTCCCAGCCGACGAGCGATGGCGGCGCGTGCCGCGCGCTTCTGCGGACCCTTCATAACCCGAGCCTAGGCGGCCCGGGGCTCCGACGCCGCGTAACGGTGACAAGGCGTACTCCTCCGCTAATGGTGCGCGGAACTGCCCATGAGCTCATCACGTGTGTTACCTCTCGCCCAGCACGGAGGGTGCGCCTATGGAGCCCTCGGTCTGGGTCATCTGGCAATTAGGTACGTTCCCATCGCTCGACTCCTGCCCGTTCATAAAATCGAACAAGACCGCCACGCTCGAGGGCGGCGACGGCCTCCGCGGCTGATGAGGTGTCCGCTGACAGCAGCATGTCGACCGTGCCGCTGGCATAGAGCCGCGAGACTACGTACGCAAGGACCTTCGCGGTGGCCTTGCCCTCGTCGGTGAGCCCATCGGTCCAGTGCCAACCCTGGTCCGGCGTCCAGGCGGCGAGGCCCGGGAAGAATGTGCGCCACCAGTCGGCGGTTCCGTAGTTGTCCGGAATGGTCGACTCGACCGTTTCGGCGGCTGGTCCATGGTGCACGACTGCTGTCTGCCGGGCGCGGGCTTCGGCGCGTCGTCGGGTGGCCTCGGCCTCTTGAGCCGCCTTGGCGGCAGCCACTTCGCGTGCGGTCGCGAGGTCGGCGAGGGCCTCGTCCAGGCGGGGCGTCCAGAATCGGTCGATGCGAAGCTCACACTCGTCGAGGTGGCTCCACCTATCGGTGAGGTCCGTGACGACTCCTACCTCAAAGGCCTGAGCCTGTTCGGCGTGCGCTCGTAGGTTGTATGCGTGGCCGCGGGTAGCTTGCTCTGCTGCGGCCGCGGTCTCCGCGCCGGCTCCGTAGATCCAGGTCACCTGATCGACTTGCCGGCGGTAGTTCTCGTCGCGGCGACGCCACTCGACGAGACTGATAGGGGACAGCTGGACCTCGATGGTGTGACTGCGGCCGCTAACCATTACGTGAATGTCCGCTCGTCCATCCGGTCCGAAGTAGTGTTCGATCGTCGCGTCTAGCCCTTGGGCTGTCAGCCAGGCAACCAGCGCGCGCTGGCAGCGCAGGTGTTCGTAGGAGCGGGCGGCGCGTGCGTTATCTCCCGCCAGAGCGCACGCAGCGCCGGGATGGTGTCGGAAGTATGGGATTCGAATCTGCCCGGCTGCCAGGACCAGGGGGCCACCGCAGCCGTTCGCCTGAGTACTGCACCAGAATTGTTCGTCGTGCAATGCCTTGAGCTGCAGCGCCTCACTCCGCACCGGCGATAGTTCGACTGCGTGCGTTCCATCCGAGCCGTCGACGACTGCATGGGCCAGCTCGCCCTTGGCTCTTGTGCGCTCCAGATGTCCGGTGTCCCACTTCATGGCGTAAGGATGGAGGTGACCACCGACAGTCGCTTCCAAGCGTCTTGCCCGCACTTGGCAGCGTCGAGCGGACGAGGCAGCAATCGTCGGCGTTGTTGTTGGCTGGCGGTGGTGGTGAGCCCAACAGAGATCGCTCCACCCGCGCGCGCCCGAAACGGCGGCTCATGCCGCGATGCGGGCGGCCGCGAGGTGAGTCATTCCGCGTGCGACCGTCAACCACGGGCGGCACTGCCCTGGGTGCCTTTGTCCGTTCACCCTCCAGAGGGCAGGTGACGCAAACGATGCGCTCGTGTCTGCTGGGATGGTGAGGGCACCTACTCGGAGAATGAACGCCCACTCAGCGGCCGCGGTGGAGAGCCTCGAACGCGATGGCGGCCGCGATCTGTTCGGCGTCCTCTCGACGTATCCACCATCTTCGACCACGTCGCGTCGCAGGCAATCTCCCGGACCGGATGCGCAACGTCGTACCGCTCTCCGAGAGCCCCAGAAGCAGTGCTGCGGTCTTCACGGACAGCCACACGTGGCCGTCATCCGGGGGAAGTTCGGGTCCCCTCAGCGCCGCACGACGCTCCCGTTCCGCGCGCACCCTCTCGTGCCGTTCCTTGAGAACCAGGCTCGCCTTTTCGGCCGACTGCCAGTTGATCGACGCCTGGCCTCGCGGCCCGGGGCGCTGCACGATCAGCCCCTCAACGACCAGGCGCGCGATCACCAAGTCGGAGCACCCGACGATCGCCCGGGTCTCCTTCAGGCTGATCTACATGTCGGCGTCAGCGCGCCGTTCCGCGATGAGTCGCTCGACGGATTCCTCTGTGACCCAGCGCTGGGCGCGCTGGACCCCATCGAGTCGTCCTTCGCCCACCCAGCGGCGGACGGTGCCGACACCCACGTCAAATCGTTTGGCCGCGGCCGGAAGGCTCAGCCACATCCCCTTCTCCGGAGGCCCCAGCAGGCGGTCCTCAGGTCGCAGCGGGTCATGAAGTCCGCGCCTCCCCGCAGTTGCGTCCTGGCGTTCACGTCGTCGCGCTTCACGCTGCGCGACCTGCTCACGCTGCCAGTCGGCCCACGCCAGGACCGAGTCGCGATCCAAGGAAGGCTGGATGCCCCGCGCTGGACGCCGCTTGATGCGATTGACCCTGGTCGCGTGCTCGATGGTGGGGACACGAATGCCGGTCAGTCGGGATGCTTCCTCCCAACTGATCCAAGCCTGTTCCGAGTCGGACACGACGCGCATCTTGCCGCATCGTCGAGTGGGTCGCGAGGATGTGGGCTCTCAACGGGCAGGACCCGCGGCGTCGGGGTCTGTGGGAGGCACGTCGAGGCCGGGAGGGGGCGTGACGGTGGTGGCTGCGAGCCGCTGCGCGGCTGCCCGGCGCCAGGACTGCGGATCAGCCTTGGACGTCTTCTTGCGGGCTTCGGCGTTGATCTCATCGATGCGGGCTTGGGCGTAGGCCGGCCGGTTGCGGTCGCGCCACATGCTTTCAGTGACCGTCTGGTGCTCAAGGATGCCGGGCGCAAGGTGCAGCTGCTGGCGCAGACGCTCGAAACCGTCGACCCAGCGCTCGGAGCCGCGGGACCCGAGGATGCGCGCGACCTGGTGGATGAGCTTCTGGCGGACGTCGGTCTCAGACCAGTGTCCAGCGCTGCGCAGCAGGTGGTCGATCATCGCGTCACCGAGCGAGGACCGGTTCTCGATGGCCGCGGTGATCGCGTCGACACCCTCGGTCTCGAACAGCTTGGCCGGGTCCAGGCCGTCGGGTAGTTCGAGCTGAGTAGGGTCGAGGTCGGCGGCGGTCAGGTGCCAGAAGGCCTTCAGCGCCGACTTCCACCCGGCTGGGTCGGAGTCGGTGGCCACGGCGATGCGGTCGCGGCCGTTGACCATGTCGATGTTGGCGCGCAGCAGCTTGATCTGGTTGATGGTGAGCGCGGTGCCCATCGGGGCGAGGCCAACGGCGGCGCCGTCGCTGCCCAGGGTGATGGCCAGTGCGTCCATGGGGCCTTCGACGATGACCGGGAGCGCGCCACCTGCGAGGAGCTCGCGGGCTTCGGCGTACCCGAAGAGTGCCTCGCCCTTGGTGAAGATGCTCGTGTTGCGGGTGTTGAGGTACTTCGGTCCGGCCCAGTTCCGACCGTGGTCGTCGTCGGTCTTGGTGGGGTTGCGGCGTGCGACGAAGCCGAGGATCGATCCGTGGGGTTGGCGGCCGATCGTTGCCGTTTCATGATCGTCCTCGGCAAGCAGCCACGACGTCACTGAGTTGGGATTCCGCATCTCGCATCGGAACAGGTCCGAATGACAGAGCCAACCCGACCCGTCAGCAGCCTGGCGGCGCGGCGCCAGACTGCCGCCAGACCGGGGCCATCTCGATCACGTGTCCGGCTCCGTCGAGGCGGGTCCCTAACGGAGCGCTGGAAGGACGTCGAGGGCGGGTGTGCTGACGGGAGAGGTCGCCTCTCTAACACAAAGCCACTCCAACACACTGGGCCGCCGTTCCCCAGCGGCAACCAGAACGTATCGACACTCGCCAGGAGGGATGGGTCGGGACCGAGGTCACCTCGGAACTCTTCATGCTTCACAAACTCTGGCTGACGCTTCACACCGTGGCTTGATCGGGGCGTCGTCAAAAGAGGCCGCCGCACGTTTAGGTGACGGGTTGACCCGGTCCGGGCCTCGCCAACGCGACGACCGCGACGATCCGCCGCACGCTCATCGCCGTGCCCGCCCGAGTTGCGTCCGCCGCACGCCGGGTCACCCTCCAACTGCCCACGGCCTGGCGCTGGCAGACCGCCTGGAGTGACATGGTCACCTGGGCCTGCGGTCCACTATTGGCACGACGACCTGATCGCCCCCCGG
>JBDSPC010000363.1:0-3464 GCA_039914485.1 Nocardioides sp. | reverse complement strand
GCGCTCGTGATCCACGCCGACCCGCCGACCGAGCACAAGGCCTACCTGCACCGCTCCGGTCGTACGGCGCGCGCCGGCGCCGAGGGCACGGTCATCACCCTCATGACGGACGAGCAGGTGCGCGACGTGCGCGACCTGACCCGTCTCGCGGGCATCAAGCCCACCACCACCAAGGTGCACGGCCCCGGTCACCCGATGCTGGTCGAGCTCGCCCCCGGTGTGCGCAGCACGCCCGGCGGCCTCGTCCCCGACGTCGCCCCGTCCGGTGGCGGCTCGTCCAACGGCGCCAACGCCCAGCGCAAGCGCGCCCGCAGCACCGGCCAGACCAACGGCCAGTCGCGTCGGGGCAACCCGAAGAGCTACACCAGCGAGACGCCCAGCGGCGGTCCCGCTGGTGGTTCCACCGGCGGCGGCCAGCGTCGTCGCTCCGGCGGCGGCGGCCAAGGTGCCCCGGCCGGCGGTTCCACCGGCGGCGGCCGCGGTCGTCGCAGTGGCGGTGGCGGCAACCGCAGCCAGGGCGCCGGCAGCACCGGTGGCGGTCGCGCGCACTCGGCCGCGGGCTTCTCCGGTCGCTGAGCTCTCATTGATTGACGCGTAGACGCGCGGACCCTGGTCGCTCCACGACCGGTGTCCGCGCGTCTGCCATTTCCGGGGAATGGACCGTTCGACCATTTAGTTGTACCTTCAACTAATTGGTTCGAACGAAAGCGAGCACCCCATGTCCATCCCCGCCGTCCGGCTCAACCACGCCGTCCTCTTCGTCGCCGACCTGCAGCGGTCGATCGACTTCTACACCTCGGTCTTCGACATGGAGGTCGCCGCGGCGGAGCCCCGTGCCAACGCGGCGTTCCTGCGCCTGACGCGCGGCGACAACCACCACGACCTCGGCCTCTTCGGCATCGGCGCCGACCAGGTCAAGCGTCCCGGGATCGGGCTCTACCACCTCGCGTGGCAGGTCGACACGATCGAGCAGCTCGAGGAGGCGCGGCTCAGCCTCGCCAACCACGACGCCTACACGGGCGAGTCCAGCCACGGTGCGACCAAGAGCGTCTACGGCAAGGATCCCGACGGGAACGAGTTCGAGGTCATGTGGATGCTCCCGCGCGCGGACTGGGGCCGCTTCGAGCACGAGGCCCCGGTCGGGCGGCTCGACCTGCCCGCCGAGGTCCGTGCATGGGCGGGCGTCCGTACGGCCGGCCACATCAGCCACGACGAGTCTGCGCGATGATCGCGTTCGCGCCGCCCGTCGTCGCCTGGGCCGACGGACAGGACGACACGTCCCGCCCGCTGGTCGTGCTCCTGCACGGCCGGGGCTCCAGCGAGACCGACATCATCGGCCTCTCCGGCCACCTCCCGTCCGGTCCGTCGTACGCCGCCGTGCGCGCGCCCATCGGTGAGGGGGGCGGCTATGCGTGGTTCGCCAACCGCGGCATCGGCCGGCCAGTCGCCGAGAGCCTGGTCGAGACCATGGCGTGGTTCCGCACCTGGCTCGGCGAGGTCGCCCCCGCAGGGCGGCCAGTCGTCCTGGCCGGCTTCAGCGGCGGGGCCGCCTTCGCCGGCGGACTCGTGCTGACCGACCCTGCGCGGTACGCCGCAGTCGCGATCCTCTACGGCACGCTGCCCTTCGAGGATGCCGGCGTGCCGGTCGAGGCGGGACGCCTGACCGGGCTGCCCGTGTTCGTCGCGCAGGGCGACCAGGACCACGTGATCCCGGCGGAGCTCCTCTCGCGCACCTGGTCCTACCTCCTCGGCGCCTCCGGCGCCGCGCCGTCCGCCCGTCGCGATCCCGGCGGCCACGGCCTCACCGAGGGCACCGCAGCCGAGCTCTCCGAGTGGCTCACCCACCGCCTGGCGTGGCTCGCCCGCCGCGGGCCCGAGCTCGTCGGCCTGGCCGAGCAGCCCGTCGCCTGGCCGACCCTGGCCGGCGGCACCCTCCCGCAACGCGAGGGAGACCGCCCGCAGGTGCACTTCCGCATCCCGCAGACCCAGCTCACCGACAACTCGCCGTCGCACCTCCAGGAAGCGCTGTTCGAGCGGATCTCCGGGCTCGACGGCATCACGAGTGGGCCGTCCATGATCTCCGTCCCGGGCGCCCGCGGTTTCGTGGCGCCAGAGGCCGACGGCCCGGACGACGCCTTCCTGGTCGCCGAGGGCAAGGAGTTCGCCCACCTGCATCCCGAGCACGACGGCTCGCTGCACCTCGCCCTTCCTCTGGACCTGGCCGGCGACGCGATCGCCCGGGGCTGGGCCCAGTCCCACATGTGGGCGGGGGTCCGGCTCTCACCCGGATTCCTGATGGTCTACGGCCCACGAGACGACGCCGAGCTGGGCGTCGTCACCGGCATCGTCGAGGCGTCCTACCGCTACGCCCACGGTCGGCTCGGATGACTCTCGACCCGACCGAAGCAGCGTCGCTCCTCGCTGCCGCGTGCCGCGATCGCCGTACCCTCGACCGGTTCAGCGACACCCACGAGGGCATCGACGAAGCCTGGGGACACGCGGTCCAGGACGTCGACCGGGCACGACGCCACAGTGCCGGTGAGCGCCTGGTCGGCGCCAAGCTCGGCCTGACCAGCGAGGCCAAGCAGCGCGCGATGGGCGTGCGCCAGCCGATTGTGGGCTTCCTCACGGACGCCATGACCGTCGGGCAGCTGGACCTCGCGACCCTCGCGCAGCCACGCGTCGAGCCCGAGATCGCCTTCCGGCTGGGCGTCGACCTCGACCGCGCGATCACCGCGGAGGAGGTCTGGGAGGTCGTCGACGCCGTCGCGCCCGCCCTGGAGATCCTCGACTCGCGCTGGACCGGCTACCGGTTCCGCCTCGGCGACGTGCTGGCCGACAACACCAGCGCCGCCGGGTTCGTGGTGGGCGAGTGGCAACCCGTCGACGCCAGCACCGCGGACGCGCTTCTCGCGCGGGCCGCGACCTTCGCGGTCGACGACGTGGTGGTCGCGACCACCTCGCCGGCGGCGATCCTCGGTGACCCTGCCCTCGCTGTCGTCCACCTCGCCCGCCACCTCGAGCGCCGGGGCGAGACGCTGCCGGCCGGGTCGATCGTGCTCGCCGGGGCGATGAGCGACGCCGTCCCGATGGAGCGGGGCGCTGTCTTCGAGCTCGCCGTGGAGGGGCTGGGGACGGCTCGTCTCGCCGTCGACCTAGGCTGACGAGCATGCTCGACTGGCTGCAACGCTCCCTGTGGACGGTGGTGCCGCGCGATCAGCGCGACTCCGATGCCGCCATCCGTCGGCGGCAGGTCGTGTCCGCCATCGTGGTGCTGGTCGGCGCGGGCGTCCTGGGTTGGTCCCTGCGCCTCGAGCCCGGCCGCGGGCTGTTCTACGTCGCCGCCGTGCTGTTGGCCCTGATCTGGGCCTGCGGCGCCTTCGTCTCGGGTCGCCTGCACCTGGGCCGCATCTCTCGGCGCGAGGACCTGATCCGGCCCATCGTGGAGCCGATCGTGATCGGCC
>JBDSPC010000360.1:0-3450 GCA_039914485.1 Nocardioides sp. | reverse complement strand
GAGGATGTCGTCCCACAGTGTGAGCTGGCCGATCCGGAACGCCGACATGAAGTCGGGCAGGGCGACGCCCAGCTCGACGCGCCGCATCGCATGGCTGGCTGTCCACGGGAAGTCCTGGGGCGCCGGGTCGCGCCGGCCGTCCAGCGCCCCGAGGAAGGCCGCGAAAACCTGGCGGCAGTGCGCCTCCACCTCGGTGCGCAGTCCTCCATCGGCCAGTCGCCGATAGGCGGGCACCTCACTCCAGATCGACTCGGTCGTGGCGTAGGCCGTCGCGTTGACGCGCTCCCCGACCCAGCGCCCGAGCACGTCGGTGCCCTCAGCGACTTCGAGCTCGCGGGTCTTCGGCATGCCAACACCTCACTTGTGACCGGACAACAAACCGCCGCAGGGACTCTGGGTTGAAGCCCATAGACCCTGCACCCCCGAGGCCACAGCATATGACGCACGTCACATGGAGGAGGTCCGGTGCTGAAAGCAAGCAATCTCGAGGTCGTCTACGACGACGTCGTGCTCGCCCTGCGCGGCGTCAGCGTGCAGATCCCGGACGGCGCGATCGTGGCCCTGCTCGGGGCCAACGGCGCCGGCAAGTCGACCCTGCTGCGCGCGCTGACCGGGCTGCTGGACATCCACGACGGCGAGATCACCAAGGGTCAGGTCAGCCTCGACGACCGCTCGCTCAACGACGTGAATCCCGAGAAGATCGTCACCGCCGGGGTGCGCCAGGTCCTCGAGGGCCGCCGTCTCTTCGTCGAGCTGACGGTCGAGGAGAACCTCAAGGTCGGCGCCCACACGGCCCGCGCGGAGATGGCCGCCAACCTCGAGCGCGTCTACGACCTCTTCCCCAAGCTCGCGGACCGCCGCGCGCAGACGGCCGGCTACCTCTCCGGCGGCGAGCAGCAGATGGTCGCCATGGGTCGGGCGCTGATGTCCGGCCCGCGCTACCTGCTCCTCGACGAGCCGACGCTCGGCCTGGCCCCACTCATGGTCGAGATGATCCGCGACGTGATCGTCACGATCAACGAGGCGGGCACCGGCATCCTGCTCGTGGAGCAGAACGCGACGATGGCGCTGTCCATCGCCCGGCACGGCTACGTCATGGAGAACGGCCGCGTCGTGCTCGACCGGCCGGCCGCCGAACTGCTCCGCAACGACGACGTCCGCGAGTTCTACCTCGGGCTCCACCCCGGCGAGGACGGCCGCAAGTCGTTCCGCGAGATCAAGCACTACCGACGCAAGAAGAGGTGGTCGGCATGACCGGACCAGTCGCGCGCGTCCAGGACGTCAGGCTCTCCTTCAAGGGCGTCACCGCTATCGACGGCGTCAGCTTCGAGGTCAACCCCGACGAGCTGTTCGCGATCATCGGCCCCAACGGCGCCGGCAAGACCTCGCTCTTCAACGTTCTGTCCGGCGTCTACCGCCCTCAGGAGGGGTCGGTGGAGTTCCTCGGCGAGAGCATCCTGGATCGCCGCCCCTACGAGATCGCCTCGCGCGGCATGGCCCGCACTTTCCAGAACATCGCGCTCTTCGAGCACCTCACCGTGATCGACAACCTGATGCTCGGGCGCCACCAGCACATCAAGTACGGCGCCGCCGCCTCGATCCTCTGGCGTGGCCGGGCCCGGCGCGAAGAGATCGAGCACCGCGCCTATGTCGAGGAGATCGTCGACTTCCTGGAGCTGCTCCAGTGGCGTTCGATGCCGGTCGGCCTGTTGCCGTACGGCGTGCAGAAGCGTGTGGAGCTGGGGCGTGCGCTTGCCATGGAACCCAAGCTGCTGCTGCTCGACGAGCCGGTCGCCGGCATGAACCTCGAGGAGACCGAGGACACCGCGCGGTTCATCCTCGACATCCGCGACGAGCTGCACGTGCCGATCATCATGGTCGAGCACGACATGGGCCTGGTCATGGACCTCGCCGACCGGGTGATGGTCGTCGACTTCGGCATCCCGATCACCACCGGCACGCCGGCCGAGGTGCAGACGCACCCCGACGTCATCCGGGCCTACCTCGGCGAAGAGGTGTCGAAGTGACGAGCCCGGCCACCCGCATCCGCGACCACGCGGTCGCCCGGCCCGACGCCGTCGCCCTCCGCGACAAGCACCTCGGCGTGTGGCGCGAGTGGACCTGGGCGGTCTACTGGGACCACATCGAGCTGGTCGGCAACGCCCTGCAGGCGCTGGGGGTCGAGCCCGGTGACCGGGTCGCGATCCACTCGGAGAACCGACCCGAGTGGCTGGTCGCCGACATGGGCGCCCTGGCCGTGCGGGCCGCATCGGTCGGCATCTACCCGACGAACCCGACCGCCGAGGTGCGCTACGTCCTCGCCGACTCCGGGGCGAAGGTGATCATCGCCGAGGACCAGGAGCAGGTCGACAAGACGCTCGACGCCATCGACGAGCTGCCCGACCTGCAGCGCATCGTCTACCTCGAGCCGCGCGGCATCCGGCACCGCTACGACCACCCCAAGCTGATGTCGTGGGAGGAGTTCCTCGAGCTCGGTCGAGAGCACCGCGACCAACACCCGACCGCGATCGCCGACGCGCTTGCGGCCCAGGGACCCGACGACCTGGCGACGCTCGTCTACACGTCCGGCACCACCGGACCGCCCAAGGGCGCGATGCTCTCGGTCGCCAACGTCGAGTTCGCGATCAGGATCCTGGTCGAGGAGGGCGCCTTCACCGACCCGCCGCCCGGACCCGACGACCTGCTGCTGTCCTATCTTCCCCTCTCGCACGTGGCCGAGCGCATCTTCTCGACCTGGTTCAACGCCGGCGCCGGCAGCCAGATCAACTTCGCCGAGTCCATCGAGACCGTCCCGCAGAACCTGCGCGAGGTGCAGCCGACGGTCCTCTTCGGAGTGCCGCGGATCTGGGAGAAGCTGCTGGCCAGCGTGGAGATCCGGCTGGCCGGCGCCAGCTGGCTCAAGCGGAAGGTCGCGACCTTCTGGCTCAAGGTCGCCCAGGGCATCGGCAACGACCTGGTCGCCTCGGGCGGCTCCCACACGTTCAGCACCCGGCTCCGCTACGGCATCGGCTACGTCTTCTTCTACCGCTCGCTCAAGGACCGCCTCGGCATGCGCAAGGTGCGGTACGCCGCGTCCGGTGCCGCGCCGATCGCGCCCGAGGTGCTGCGCTTCTTCATGGGCATCGGCGTCCCGATGCACGAGGTCTACGGCATGACCGAGAACACCGCGGTCGCGACGGCCAACCGGCCCGGCCGGGTGCGGCTCGGCACCGTCGGCGAGGCGCACGACGGCACCGAGGTCCGCATCGACGACGAGACCGGGGAGATCCTGACCCGTCACGACGGCGTCTTCGCGGGCTACTGGAAGATGCCCGACTCGACCCGCGCGGTGCTGACCGAGGACGGCTGGTTGCGCACCGGTGACGTCGGCGAGTGGGTGGAAGGCACGCACCTCAAGATCACCGACCGGATGAAGGACATCATCATCAC
>JBDSPC010000256.1:0-6276 GCA_039914485.1 Nocardioides sp. | reverse complement strand
CGTCGGTGCCGCAGATGCCGCAGGCCAGCACCCGGATCAGCGCCTCGCCGTGCGCCGGCGCGGGAGGAACGTCGGCGCGGTGCAGCGTGACCGAGCCCGGGGAGATCTCGACGAAGCGTTGCCGGGAGCCCAGCGGTGTCGACGTGTCGTGGGCGGTCATGTGCCAGGTGTCCTGTCGGTGTCGGTGTCGGTGTCGGTGGCGACGCGGGCCTCGCCGTCGACGATGACGGTGCCGTTGTCGTCGACGGCCTCGAGCCGTACGTCCATGCACCCGTCGCCGCCGACAACCCCACTCGGGTGGAGTCGGAGCGTGACGGTGGTGCCGACATCGGAGCGGTGACGGAAGCGGGTGCGCAGCGAGCGCACCTGCTCGTCGCCGTAGGTCGTGGCGACGAGCCCACCCAGCCTCCCGGCGGCCAGCATGCCCATCGCGAAGAACGTGTCGTAGCCGGCAGCCCTCAGGGCGTCTGTGTCGTAGTGCATCGGGGTGAAGTCTCCGCTCGCCCCCGCATAGCGGACGATCGCCTGCATCGTCACGTCGTACGTCGTCTCGACGACCTGGTCGCTCACGCGTGTCTCCGATCGAGATGTTCCACCTGCTGCAACGGCACGCGACACGTGATGTGTCGACCGCCAACGATGTCGTGGTCTGCCTGCATGACGGGCGTCATGCGGATGCCACTCTCTGCGCAGAAACAATCACCATCATCATCATCATATGTGCAGCCGCACGACAACGGAAGAAAGGTTTCGCGATGCCACTTCGTCGTATCACTCCAGAGCTGGTCGAAGCGAACTACGCGTCGGGCGCCTGGCAGCCGCGGCCGCTGTACTCGGTCGTCGACGACACGGCGCGGGTGCGCGGCGACGCGCCGGCGGTCGCCGACCAGACCGAGCGTCTGACCTACGCCGAGCTGGTGCGCCGCAGCCACTCGCTCGCCACCTGGCTGCTGCAGCAGGGGCTGGAGTCCGGCGCGACCGTGGCGCTCCAGACCCCCAACAGCATCTCGCTGGCGATCATGCACCTGGCGTGCGACCGCGCGGACCTCGTCTTCCTGCCGCTCTCGAGCTCGTGGCGGGGGCAGGAGATCGAGCATCTGCTGCGGGTCTCGGGCGCGAAGGTGGTCGTCGTGCCGCCGCCGACCGATGACTTCGACTACTTCGAGACTGTCGCGGCGATGCGCGACCGCCTGCCCGAGCTCGAGCTGGTAGGCACCCGGGGCTACCGCTTGCCCGAGGCCGACTTCGACTTCGACGACGTCTCGACGCGACAGACCGCGGAGGTCAGCAGGCCGCGCGATCCGCAGGCCGGTCGCTACATCATGGTGACGTCGGGGACGACCGATCTGCCCAAGATGTCGCTGTGGACCGACAACAACCTCTGGTTCTTCATGCAGTGCTTCATCGATGCGGTCGAGATGACGCAGGACGATGTCGCCGTCGGTCTCTGCCCTGCCAACACCGGCGCGACAGGATATGTCTTCCCGGTCCTGGCGCCGATGTTGTGCGGTGCCAGCTCGGTGCTGCTGGAGCATTGGAGTCCTTCCGCGGGGCTCGACCTGCTCGAGTCCGAGCGGGCGACGGTGGCCTCGGCGGTGCCGACGCAGATCATCAAGATGCTCCAGGTGTCCGACATCGGCGATCGGGACTTCAGTCACCTGCGGGTGTTCCAGAACTCCGGGGCCGCGATGCCGCGCGATGCCGCCGAAAGGCTCGAAGACGTCTTCGGATGCTTCTGTCACGTCGTTTACGGCGCGACGGACGGGGGGACCCCCACCATGACGACGACCCGCGACCCCGTCGAGAAGAGGTGGACGACAGTGGGGCGCCCGGTGGTGCACAGCGAGGTCCGACTGGTCGACGCGCTGCTGAACGAGGTGGCTCGGGGGCAGTCCGGCGAGATCCTGTGGCGCAGTCCCAGCAAGGACCTGGGCTACGTCAATGAGCCGGAGATGACGGACGCGGCCTTCGTGGAGGACGGGTGGTACCGCTCGGGCGATCTTGGTCAGCTCGACGACGAGGGCTATCTGCACATCGTGGGCCGTGCCAAGGACCTGATCATCCGCGGCGGTCAGAACATCAGCCCGGCGGAGATCGAGTCGCTGCTGTTCAAGCACCCGAAGATCGACGAGGTCTCTGTGATCGGTGTGCCCGACCCGGTCTACGGCGAGCGCACGTGTGCCTGCGTGGTGCCGCGTCCGGGCGTCGACGTCACGCTGAGCGACCTGACCGAGTTCCTCGAGGGTCTGGGCGTGGCCACCTTCAAGCTGCCCGAGCGCATCGAGTTGTTCGAGGACCTGCCCCGCAGCGCCGGCGGCAAGATCACCAAGGTCGAACTGCGCGACAGCGTCGCCGCACGCGAGGGTGACGTGACCGCGACGGCCGGGTGATCTCGGCCACCATCGCGTTCCTATCTCTCATCATAGTTATACTTGTTTCTCCGAGTATCCAAAGGAGACGCCATGACGCAGCCCACGGTGGAAGACTTCACCGACTTCTTCCTGAACGAGTACGAGCCGGCCTCGGGTCCCATCGAGGAGACCGACGTCATCCCCAATGATCTTCTGAAGAAGGCGGCGGAGGCCGGTGCCTACCGCTTGACGATCCCGACGGAGTACGGCGGGTGGGGCATGTCGGTCCGTGAGTACCTGCCGTACCTCGAGGGTGCGGCGCAGGGCCACGGGTCGGGCCGCATGCTGGTGCACCTGACCAACGGCGTGTGGCGCCCGCTGGTGCGCTTCGGCAACGATCAGCAGCGTGCGATCGTGCGCGACATGGCCGCCGGAGAGGCCGTCGTGGCCTTCTGTCTGACCGAGGCTGCCGGCGGCACGGGGCGCGACCTCAAGTCGATCGCCCGTCGCGACGGCGACGGCTGGCGCATCTCGGGCGAGAAGCACCTGATCACCTTCGCCGACCGCGCCGACCACTTCATCCTGGTGGTCGCCACGGACGACCGGGGTGCCAAGGACTCGCTGACGGCTTTCCTGGTGCCGCGCGAGACCGCGGGCTTCGAGATCGACTCGACCCAGCACACCATGGGCCTGCACGGCACGGGTCACGCTTGGCTGCGCTACGACGACATGCTCGTCGAGGACAGCATGCGCCTCGGCGAGCTCGGCGAGGGTCTCGACGTCGCGCTCAGCTTCCTCGACTACAGCCGCGTCTCGCTGTCGAACTGCATGGTCGGACTGGCGCAGCGCGCGCTCGACGAGGCCGTTGCGTTCGCCAAGAGGCGCACCACGTTCGGCAAGCCGATCGCCGAGCGTCAGGCCATCCAGACGCACCTGGCCGACATGTACGCCGATGTCAACGCCGGCCGGGGCCTCGTCCGCACCGCCGCCGAGCTGTGCGACGCAGGCGCCGACTTCACGGCAGCAGCGGCCACGGCCAAGCTGTTCAACCTGAACATGGTCGGACGGGTCACCGATCTGTCGTTGCGCGTGCACGGCGGCTACGGCTACACCAAGGAAGCGCCCATCGAGAGGATCTACCGCGACGCCCGTGGATTCTGGTTCGAGGAGGGCACCGCGGAGATCCAGAGGCTGGTCATCGCCCGGCACGTGCTCGAGTCCTGAGACCTGCATCCATCAGCGCGAGGACCGTGGCTCGGCACCTCTGCCGGGTCCCGGTCCTTGGTCGTCCGGACGCGGTGCGCGGCGGTGTGTCAGTGGGGGCGCAGTCCGCCGAGCACGGACGGATCCGGCTCGACCGCGAGCTTCGCCACGAGCTGCTCCTGGCTCACCAACGGGATGGCCAGCGCGGCGATGGACACGAGCGCCATGGTCGCGGCCATCAGGCCGAACGCCCAGGTGAACCCGGATTCGGCTGGGACTCCGTCGGATCCCACATGCGCCGTGATGATCATGGACGACACGGCGGCACCGATCGACCCGCCGATGTTGCGGATGTTGGCGTTCATACCGCTGGCCACCCCGGTCTGCTCCGGCGGCACGGCAGCGACGACGAGTCCGGCCATGCAGGAGATGACCATGCCCTGCCCCACGCCCAAGAAGCCGTTGGCGACGTAGAAGTGCGCCGGCGTGCCATGTGCGAACGCCGCCATGGCCATGGCACCTGAGGTCATCAGGCATCCGGTGAACACGACCGTCCGGGGACCGACCTTGCGGGCCAGCCAGGGCGAACACAAACCCATCATCACCATGGTCACGGCCGAGGGCAGGATGAGCAGACCTGACATCGTGACCGAGGCGCTGAATCCGTAGCCGTGCGAGCTGTCGACCTGGGCGAACTGCGGCAGGAAGACGAAGGCCGAGAACTGTGTCCACCCCAACACCAGCGCGACGACGTTGCAGCTCCATATGGCGCGCCTGCCCATCATCTTCATGTCGATGAGTGGAGCCTCGCTGCGCAGCTCGACCTGCACCCACGCCCAGCACAGCAGCACGGACAGGACGATCAGCCCGATCACCTGCGGCGACGTCCAGCCCCAGTGCGAGCCCTGGCTGAGCGGCACCAGGAAGGCCACGAGCCATCCGGACAGCAGCACCGCCGGTAGCACGCTGATGGCTTCCGGTGTGCGTACGGGAGACTCCGGGACGACCACGAAGGCCGCGACCGCGGCCGCGGAGGTGACCGCGAAGGGCACCCAGAACAGACCCGTGTAGCCGAAGGCATCGAGGATCGGGCCCGCGACGACGACGCCGACCCCCGCTCCGATAGCCACCACAGTGGCCGTGAACCCGACGGCCCCGGCGATCTTCTGCTCGGGGAACTCGTCGCGGATGATGCCGAAGCACAGGGGGACGGCACCGCCGCCGGTTCCCTGCACGACGCGGGCCGCGATCAGCCAACCGATGCTGGGCGCGAAGACCGCTGCGAGGCAGCCGAGAGCCAGTGCGCACAGTGACGCCACGAGCATGCGTTCCTTGCCGACGCGATCGCCGATCCGCCCGATGATCGGCGTGCAGACGGCCGCCGAGATCAGGTAGGCGGTCAACACCCAGGTGACTGTGTTGCGGTCGGTGCCAAGGTGCTCGCTGATAGGTCCGAGCACCGGCGAGGTCAGCGACTGCAGCAGCGCGAAGCCGACCACGGCACAGATCAGCACCGCGAAGGTCAGCCGGAAGTGGGACCTCCGACGAGATGCACTGGGCACGGCTGACCTTCCGGTGGCGGACGTTGGGGCACGTCGTGACCCCGGGAACCGACGATCAGGGGGTCGCGGTACCACCGTCGATCGGGAGAGCCGTCCCTGAGATGAGACGCCCCAGCGGCGACACGAGGAAGGCGATCGCCTCCGAGACGTCCTCGGGCTCGACGTACGGATTGCGCATCGGCGACATCGACGCGGCCCGCTGCAGGAAGGTCTCCTGGTCAGGGATCTCGGCATCGGGCACGTAGAGGCGACGGATGCCGTCGTTGTCGAACATCGGAGTGTTGCAGTTGCCGGGCATGACGGCGTTGACGCGGATCTGGTAGCGGCCCAGCTCCTTGGCCAGGGTGCGCACGAGGCCCAGCACGGCGTGCTTGGAGGCGACGTAGGGGGCCAGGTTGGGGATGCCGGACGCCGAGGCGGCCGACCCGGTCAGGACGATCGAGCCCCCCTCGCCCTGCTCGATGATGTGGGGGATCGCGGCCTTGACGGTGTGCCACACGCCGACGATGTTGACGTCGATGACGTTGCGGAAGTCGTCTTCGTCGAGCTCCCACGTCTTCTTGTAGTTGTTGATGATGCCGGCGTTGCCCAGCACGATGTCGACCCGGCCGAAGGCGTCGAGCCCGGCCTTGAGCGCTGCGTCGACCTGGTCCTGTTCGCGGACGTCGGCCTCGACGGCCACCATCTCGCCGCCGGCCTCCTTGACGAGTCGCTCGGTCTCTGCGAGGTCGTCGGGCGTTGCGCCGTCGAAGGGGACGGTGTCGATCTGACGGCACAGGTCGAAGCCGATGATCTTGGCGCCGGACCGGGCCAGGCGCACGGCGTGCGAGCGTCCCTGCCCACGGGCCGCACCCGAGATGAAGGCGACGGATCCCTGGAGGTCGGAATGTGAGGGTGTGGACATGTTCTCGTACCTTCTGTCGGCTCGGGGTCAATCTCTACAGACTATAGTCATAGACCCGGGCCGTGGAAAAGTGGTCGGGTGATCTGCAGTGTGCGGTCCGGGCCGTGTGTCGCGCGATGCCAATTCTTCTGGCCGGAACTGTTGTCGTGCGAGTGTGATGTAGGCCATAACGAGGAACCATCGTCATGAAGTGTCCGATGCGCCAGGAGTCGTCCTGCGGCGCGACCGTCATCCCTCGGGACCGGAGGAGCGGGGC
>JBDSPC010000227.1:0-3008 GCA_039914485.1 Nocardioides sp. | reverse complement strand
GTACGACGTCAACGTCGTCGGCCTGGTGCGCGTCACCCAGGCCCTGTTGCCCGCACTGCGCGCGAGTGGCGAAGGCCTGATCCTCAACATGGGGTCCATCGCGGGGCGTCGGACCTACGAGAACGGCGGTGGCTACACGGCCGCGAAGCACGCCACCCGCGCCGTCACCGAGACGCTGCGGCTCGAGCTGAACGGTGAGCCGATCCGGGTCTCCGAGGTGGCGCCGGGAATGGTGCGGACCGACGAGTTCGCCCTGGTCCGCTTCGACGGCGACCAGGCCGCGGCGGACAAGGTCTATGCCGGTGTGGCCGAGCCGCTCGTCGCCGAGGACGTCGCCGAGGCGGTGCGCTGGATCGCCACGCTGCCCGCCCACGTCAACATCGACGAGCTGGTGATCAAGCCCGTTGCGCAGGCAGCGCCCCACAAGGTGCACCGGGTCTGAAAGACTGGCGTCGTGCAGACCATCGGACTCATCGGCGGCATGAGCTGGGAATCCAGCGCCGTCTACTACCGCGACCTCAACCTCGGCGTGCAGGAACGACTCGGCGGGCTCTCCTCACCGAAGGTCGTGCTGAGCACCGTTGACTTCGCCGAGCTGACCGATCTCGAGGACAACGAGCGCTGGGACCAGATCGGCGACCTGCTGGCCGAGGCCGGCCGCGGCGTCGAGCGCGCCGGCGCCGACTTCCTGTTGCTGTGCACGACGACGTTCCACAAGGTCGCCGACGCCGTCTCCGACGCGGTCGACATCCCGCTGCTCCACCTGGGTGACGTCGTCGCCGAGGCGTGCAAGCAGGACGGGCACACGACCGTCGGCCTGATCGGCACCAAGGTCGCGATGGAGGACTCGTTCTTCGTCGACCGGCTCGCCTCCCACGGCGTCACCGTGCTGGTCCCGGACGCGAAGCACCACGACACCCTCAACTCCGCGATCTACGACGAGCTCGTCCACGGCAACGTCGTCGACGCCACCCGTCGCCGGGTCGTCGCCATCACCGAGGAGCTCTGGGACGCCGGCGCCGGCGCGATCCTGCTCGGCTGCACCGAGCTGGAGTTGCTGATCCGCCAGGCCGACATCGAGCTGCCGGCGATCCCGTGCACGACGCTGCATGTGCAGGCCGCGATCGACAAGGCACTCGCCGACTGATCAGCGATCGCGTCGCAGCACCAGCTCGGCCAGCTCGTGCAGGTCACCCGACAGTGCCTGTTCCGGGAGCGTGACCGGATCACCGTCGGCGACCTGGAACGTGTAGAGGTACATGTCGGGCATCTGCCTGTACGCCGCAGCGCCGGCCGCGGCAGCGTCGAGGTCGATGCGCTCCACGATCGCCCGCACGCCGTCGTCGGCCGCGTCGAGCGAGACCACCCCCTCCTCCGTGCGGCCGGCGAACCCGCCCGAGCGCCGGACCCGGACGACCCTCTCGCCCCCCGACTCGACCGGCCCCGGGGCGGGCGTCGTGGCGTCGGCCGTCACGCCGACCTGCTGCCAGGCGCTGGTCACGGCGTCGACGTGTTCGCCGGCGGCGGCAACAGTGACCGCCGCGAAGGCCGCGAAGTCGGCGGTCGGCGTGAGGGTGCCGGAGGTGAGTGCGGCGTACCAGATCTGGCCCGCGCCCTCGAGGCTGGTGCCGCCGATCGCGGTGGCGGCGAGCTGGAAGGCGCGGTTGGGGATGCCGGAGTTGAGGTGCACACCGCCGTTGTCGTCGGTGGTGCGGATGTAGTCGTCCATGTGTCCGACCTGCGGGTCGGAGCCGAGTGTCGGGTCGTCGTAGGCGGTGCCGGGAGCGGCCATGTCACGCAGCGCCCGGGCATTGATGCCGGCGACGAAGATGCCCTCCCCGATCAGCCAGTCCCCCTCGGTCGCTGTCTCGCCGGCCAGTCGCTGCTTGAAGCAGGCCGCGAAGACGTCGGAGATCGACTCGTTGAGGGCACCGGACTGGTCGCGGTAGGCCAGGGCGGCCGTGTGCTCAGTGACGGCGTGGCCGAACTCGTGCGCCAGCACGTCGGAGCTGCTGGTGAAGCGCTCGAAGACGGTGCGGTCGCCGTCGCCGAAGACCAGCTGGGCGCCGTCCCAGAAGGCGTTGTCGTAGTCCTTGCCGTAGTGGACCGTGATGCTGACGGGCGCGCCCGCTCCGTCGTATGAGTCGCGCGCGAACGCCTCGGCGAACATCAGCAACGTCGCTTCGATGCCGTCCGCGGCCTCGTCGACGGTGACATCGCCGATTGCCGGCTGACCCGCCGTTCGGACGGGTCGCCCCGGGAGCTTGGTCGCGTTGTCGGCGTCGTGCACCGTCCACGCGGGCACGTCCACGGCCCGAGCGGCGGTGGTGCGCGGCCCTGCAGCGCGGGCTGTGCGGCGTACGCGCAGCTGCTCGTCGAGCGCGAGTGCGTCGGCGGCGCCGATGCGCTCGAGCAGCCAGGGCGGGATGAAGGTGCAGGTGACCCGAGGGATGTCCATGAGTCAGGTCTACCCGCTGGCTCCGACAACGCAAGCGCGTTGGGATTCGGGGCCAGCCCCCCGGCGCCGGTAACCTTGGTCGGCGCGCCTTACCCGCGCCCTCATTACTTGAAAGCGAGTGCTTTTCGCATGCCTGTACGTTCTGACCTCCGCAACGTCGCCATCGTCGCCCACGTCGACCACGGCAAGACCACGCTCGTCGACGCCATGCTGCGTCAGGCCGGCGCCTTCACCGCGCACCAGGCCGAGAGCGTTGCCGAGCGCGTCATGGACTCCGGCGACCTCGAGCGCGAGAAGGGCATCACGATCCTCGCGAAGAACACCGCCGTCCACTACGCCGGTCCGGCCGGCGGCGGTCAGCCGATGGTCATCAACATCATCGACACCCCCGGTCACGCCGACTTCGGTGGCGAGGTCGAGCGTGGCCTGTCCATGGTCGACGGCATCGTGCTGCTCGTGGACGCCTCCGAAGGACCGCTCCCGCAGACCCGCTTCGTGCTGCGCAAGGCGCTCAACGCCGACATGCCGGTGATCCTGGTCGTCAACAAGA
>JBDSPC010000204.1:0-4640 GCA_039914485.1 Nocardioides sp. | reverse complement strand
TCAGTCACGTGCGGCCCTACCCGCGAGCGTGTCCTGGTCGCGGCCGAAGACCGGAAACGAGGGGCGCCACGTGTCGCGCACCCGGACCTCGAAGGCGCGACGGGAGAAGTCGGCGGACCGCGCCGAGCATCGCTCGCGCAGGGAGTCGAGCGACTCGTCGACGGCCAGGATCCGAGTGCGCCGCACGAGCTCCGGAACGGTCGTCCAAGCCAGGTCCGGGGACACGGCGGACACGACCTCGAGCGGGCCACCCGTGGCGTACACGAGTGGGACCAGCCCGGCGCCCATCGCCTCCACGGTGGAGATCCCGAAGTGCTCCTGAGCCTCCGGATGGGTGGAGGAGTCGGTGCCGAATCCCTGGGCATGCCAATAGATGCTCGAGCTGGTCATGAGCTCAGCGAGCTGAGTATGCGTCGCGTTCTCGAGAATGGTCACAGGAAGATCGGCGGCGCTGGCAGCGAGGCTCGCGTGGTAGTCGCGATCGGCGGGGCTCTGCGACAGAGCGCCGACCAGACACAGGCGCCACCCCTGGGAGATCAGGTCGGGCATTTGCCGGAACGCCTCGACGAGCACGTCCTGCAGCTTGTGAGGGACGTTCTCCCCGGGTGCCTGGAACCGTCCGACGTTGAGGAGGATCCGGTCGCGCGTGCCCTCGAGGCCCCCGGACGTGATGTCGCACGGCGGGTACAACGTCGTGGCGGAGACACCCCACCGTTCAAGGACGTGCGTCGCGGTGAAGTCGGAGTTGGCCATCACTTCGGCGTACGTGTCGACGAAGGTGGACGAGGCGGGATGTAGGGCAGCGCGGCGCAACACCCTGGTCATCGACAGGTAGGCGTAGTGCAACCGCGAGGTCGGCGCGACCTCGAGCTGGTGCGGGAAGTGTACGTAGTAGCAGTTCCGGCGCCCGGCGCCGGGGAGTGCGCTCTTGTACTTGATGTTGATGAAGAGGTCCGGAGCGGTTCGTCGCATGGCCCGGAGGTGACGGCGGTCCCTGGCGATATCGGCCAGCGCCTGCGGCGTCCTGGCGGGCAGCCGTGGGCCTTCGGGAAGCCGGGAGAACTCGACGGAGGCCAGGTCCACACCGAAGTGGGTCGAGAGCTCCGACGGCCGGACGTCAGCATCGGTGAAGCAGGTGACGTGAAAACCAACGTCGCGCAGCGCGGTGGCCATGCACAGGGCCGTCTTCTCGGCGCCCCCGCCAGCGGACAGTCCAGGGACGAAGATGACGGCGGACTCGCCCGACTCTGTAGCGCGCACCCACTCGATCGTGCCCTCGCGGCGGCCGGCCACGCCTGCTGCCTCGACCGCCCAGGCAACGAGCTTGCCTCGCAGGGGACGGGGCGTCAGCCGGAGCAGTTCGTCGACTCTGCGACCGAAGCGCTCCGCGGACTCCCGCGAGTCCAGGCGGCGCGCTTGACGGGCCACCAGACGGTTCCACAAGCCGTGGTCGGCCGGCACATGACCCGACGTCGGGTGCCGCCCGTCGAAGGCCCTGGTCGACGCGCCCGACGTGAAGGCTCTCGCTGTTCGCGCCGCGACATCGGTGGCCGGCCCGCGATGCTCGATCTCGAGGGCGGGGTCGATGACCAACTCGACGCCGGCGTTGGCCAGGCGCAGGCCGAGCTCCGAGTCCTCGCGAAAGGTCAGGGACGTGTCGAACCCGCCCACCGCCTCGTAGGCCGCCTTGGGGACCGAGTTGCAGGCGGCCCAGTGCATCCAGCGCTGCTCGGCCGGCCGCGCGTACGCCGCCGCGAGGGCGCGCTCGTTGGCCGGACGCCCGTAGGCGTCGGCGTAGGAGGTGTCGCCGAAGGTGTCGCGCGTCAACGCGATCACGCCGAGCGGAGCCGCGTCGGCCGGACGCTGCCGATGCCACTCGAGATGGCGAGCAAGGAAGTCCGGCCGAGGGGTCAGGTCGTCATCGCAGCGGACAATGATGTCGCCCAGCGCGGCTTCGTATCCCGCGGACAGGGCTGCCGCGACGCCGCCGGTCGAGCCCCTCGAGATGACCCGCAACGGCAAGCGATCGGCATACGACTCCACCACTCGACCGCTGTCGTCGATGTCCCCGTCGAGGACGACGACGACCTCCCACGAGTCGGTGATCTCCTGCTTGGCCAACGCGTCCATCAAGATCGGAAGGCGAGTCGCGCCACCGCGTGAGGGCACCACGACAGACACAACGGGGGACGGCATCGGGCAAGTGTAGGAGTCGCTGCGGGGTCGGGAGAGCGTTTGCCCAGACGTGGCCGAGCGCCGCGTCGCTGGCTACCTCCCGACTCCGCGAGAGCTCGACGCGCCCAGCATCGCGGTGTCCCAGACCATTGGGTCTGACGGCGCCTCGCCGGTGAGCCATGCGCTCTGCGCGAGGTCGAAGCGTGTCTCCATCTGATCGAGTCGATGGGCGAACAAAGACTCCGTGCGGGACCTTGCGTCGGTCGAGAAGGAAGGACTCGGGTCCTGCGGCGCAGCCTCCCCGGTGTCGGCCTTGTGGACGAGGGTCGCGGCGCTCACTCCCGTCAGCACGAGGCCAGCGGACGCTGCGGCGAGGCCCACACGCGGCAGCCAATGCGGTAGCGCGCCGGATGAGAGGGCTGAGACGAGGCATAGGAGAAGGGCCGGGACCAGGAGGCGCTCGCCGGGATTGACCAGACCGACGAAGGACGACGGCATCGCCAGCCCCAGGACCAGCAGAGCCAGGCCGGCGGCTAGCTCGGCGCCGACGCGGGGGCCACGTGGATGGCGGCGCACAAGCACGTGCACAACCATCAGGGCGACGGTGGCAACCACGAGCACGTTGGCAACCGCGCCGAGCGCCATGAGCGGTCGCTCGTCGCCCTGTCCGTTGACCACCAAGTTCTGGTATCCGCCCGCCTTGGCTGCGGAATAGATCTTGTAGGCGACGAACTGTGCAGGTGAATCGGTGGAGAGGATCTCGTTGTTGGGCTCTGAGGGCGAGGCAAGGACGTACCAGAGGGCCAATCCCGCGCTGGGTAGCCCGCCGATCAGGGCCGACACCACCTGTCGCGCGTAGACGGCAAACGTCGCGACCACGACGACGATGGCCAGGTAGGCGAATCCGTGGGACGCGAACGCCGTGAGGCTCACGACTGCGACGGGCACAGCACGTGTCCGACGGGATTCGGGGACGCCCAGGTAGAACAGGAGGATCGCCATTCCGATCTGGAATCCGGTGTAGCCGTTCCAGAAGCCCGAGCTGAACACCAGCACTGTTCCCAAGAGGGGGACTGCAACCCACGGCGACAGGTCGCGTCTCGACACCACGAACGCCACGGCAGCGAGCCCGAGAAGAATCTGCGCGGCGATGGCCAAGATGCCCGCCGTCGCTGGTGAGGCCACCAGAGCCAACCCGATGAGCAGGAGCTGCCCGGACGCGTAGGGAACCGGGTAGTTCTTGAAGTAACCGACCTCGGACTCCTGGCCGGACAGAATCGACCGACCGACGGTTGCCTGGTAGATCCATTCACCATAGTCCTGCAGCGCGATGTAGCCGGTCACGCTCACGATGATCGACAAGGTCACCACGGCGAAGGCAAGTAGCGGGATGCATGCAAGCAAGGCCCGCCGGGTGGTTGTCATGGCCGAAGCGTAGGGGCCGCTCGGGCTGTGCGTGGGCCATTCGTCGCCGAAGGGAGACGAGCCACATTTCGCGGTGCGGTCTGTCGCGGAGGACCAGCGCCGGCTCTCAAGTGGAGAGGGACACCAAGCCTTGAACAGCCAGATCTGCCATCGCCGTCTCGATGAGGGCGATCGCGTCGGGGTGTGGTCCGTGAACCGCCTCGGCCTCGGCGACGAGCTCGGCAGTCGTTGCCGGTCGGTCAAGCCTCAGCCAGATGGTCGTGCCCAGGCCGGCGAGGAGGACAGCGGTGTCGCCGACCATGACGACCAGCTCGTCGTCGTACTGGACGGCGTCGAGCCACGTGCTTCTCGACCACTCGCCGGGCGAGGGATGCGACAGCTCAACGGGCGGGTGATGAACTGCCGGGTCCGGCTCGTCGACCTCGTCACTCAGGAGCTGGATGAGCTCATCGAGGTGGTCGTCGATCTCCACATAGTGCAGGGCGAAGGCGCCGCCGCAGCGGTCGATCGCTCGGGACAGGGTCAAAAGCGGGGAGTCCAGGAGGACCAGCGACGACGTCTGAGGCACTATCTCCGCAATCGCCGCGGGGGTCGAGATCGGCACCAGGCCAGACGAGTCATCTCCGCGCCGCAGCAACACGACACGGCGCAGCATGGCGTGGTCCGGTGGTGCCTGGAGACCGGCGTCGTCGGGAGACACGGACTGCTTGAGTCCAGGTGAGGCAGGATCGGTGATGACGGATAACGGCTTGGGATGTGGGTGCACGACAAGGTCGCTGGTCAGCGAGACGGTCTCGTCGCTGAGGTACCCGAGCCGTTGTGCCAGGGCGCGGATGGTGGTGGTCTTGCCGGAGCCGGACTCGCCGACCACGGCAAGCGCCCGACCATCGGCGTCCGCGACCGCACCTGCGTGGATGTTGAGCCGGGTGCCGGCCGTTGCTTCGAGCGCCTGCATCGTGACCCGGATCGTCACTGCGTAGTCGTGCCCGTCCTGGTCCAGGTCAGCGAGCGACCCCGCGTCGACGATCAGGTCCGTCGTC
>JBDSPC010000179.1:0-2566 GCA_039914485.1 Nocardioides sp. | reverse complement strand
TTCGAGGACCCGTCGCTGAAGGCCAAGGTCTTCGCCGAGATCGCGCCCCACGTCAACGCCGACGCGCTGCTCTGCTCCAACACCTCGACGCTGCCGATCACCGAGCTGGCCGAGGGTGTCGACCGTCCGGCCGACTTCATCGGTCTGCACTTCTTCAGCCCCGTCGACAAGATGCCGCTGGTCGAGATCATCGCCGGCAAGGAGACCAGCGACACCGCGATCGCCCAGGCGATCGACGTGGTCCAGTTGATCAAGAAGACCCCGATCGTCGTCAACGACAGCCGCGGCTTCTACACCTCGCGCGTCATCGGCACCCAGATCAACGAGGGCATCGCGATGCTCGGTGAGGGTGTCAGCCCGGTCAGCATCGACCGCGCCACCACCATGGCCGGCTACCCCGTGGGTCCGCTGCAGATCACCGACGAGCTCAACATGGAGCTGATGGCCAAGATCCGCAAGGCCTCCAAGGACGCCGTCGAGCGTGACGGTGGCACCTGGGTGCCCAACGGTGCCGAGAAGGTCATCGACAAGATGATCGAGCTCGGCCGATCCAGCAAGCTCAAGGGCGCCGGCTTCTACGAGTACGACGAGTCCGGCAAGCGCCTCGGCCTGTGGTCGGGCCTGGCCGAGGAGTTCCCGGTCGCCGAGGAGCAGATCCCGCTCCAGGACATCCAGGACCGCCAGCTCGTGGTCGAGGCCATCGAGACGATCAAGTGCTTCGACGAGGGCGTCCTGCGCTCCGCCGCCGAGGCCAACATCGGCTCGATCTTCGGCATCGGGTTCCCGCCGGCCACCGGTGGCGCGATCCAGTACGTCAACGGCTTCGAGGGTGCGGCCGGCCGTGGCCCGGCCGGCTTCGTGGCTCGCGCCCGCGAGCTCGCGGCGGCGTACGGCGAGCGTTTCGAGCCGCCGGCGTCCGTCGTCGCGGTCGCCGAGGCCGGGGGCACGTACCCCGCCTGATCCAGGCATCACCAGCGCGTTGACCCGGCACATCTCGTGCCGGGTCAACGTGGTTTCGGGGTCAGGGCCCCTTCGCGACGATCTCGATCGTGTCGATGATCGCCAAGAGGGCTCGCACCTCGGCGTTCGGCGCCTTTCGTGTCCATTCGGCCCACACCAGGAACGGCCGGCCGTCCAAGTCGACGACCCAGGCATCGTAGGTATTGCCGGCCTCGACGCCACTGGCGTAGCCCAACGGCGTGCGGAGGATCCAGGGGCAGGTCTCCTCGGCGTTCGCGCACAGGCGCAGGTGCACGGCGGGACGGCCGAAGCGCACCGTGCTCTCGGGGCCGGAGGTCACGTCGAGACCTGGGATGCGAGCCAAGGCCCGGGCGAACGCCGGAGTGCTGTGGTCGAAAACGTCGACCGAGATGCAGTCCCGCCCCGTCATCCGGTCGAGCTCGATGAGGAAGAGGCCGACATACCAGTCGACGCCGCCCTGATCCAGCACCTTCTCGTTGTCCGTGACCTGAGGGCCCATGCCCTCGAACCGGTTGGGGCCCATCCAGGCGTTCCAACCCGGTGGGACGGTGAACCGGACGGGCGGGCTCGCGAACTCGTAGGTGCCCTTCTCCAGCGTGGTCATCGTCGGCCCTGGGTAGGGCGTGACGAGCGAGGACGGCTCGGGATCCTCGGCCGGCAGCGGTTCTTCGGGGGTTTCGTCGCCGATGGCCAAGAACCCCGTCAAGCCGAGCACGCTCGCAGCGACCGCGGCCCCGACCGCGCGTCGCCGACGTCGAAGCGACCGCCCCTGCCGTTCGATCAGCTCGAAGGCGGGCACCTCGGTGAGCCGCTCCGCGTCCTCGCGGAACGCCTCGAACACTCGCTCAGACATGGTCCACGCCCCCTTCGGCGGCAGTGAGTTGGACCGCGAGCGCCGCGCGCCCCCGGCTCAGTCGTGACTTGACGGTGCCACTCGGCACACCGAGCTCGTCGGCGATCTGGTCGACGGGCAGGTCGGCCAGATAGTGCAGCGCGATCACCTGCCGCTGCGACTCGGGCAGTGCCCGCAGCGCGTCGATGATCTCGAGGTGCTGCTCCAGACCTGCCGGGTCGCGCGGTGGCAGCATCCGCGGGTAGGCGCGGCGACCGTTGCGCAGCTTGCGCCACCGGCTGCGGTGGGCGTTGATCGCCGTCGTGCGGAGCCAGGCCTCGTGGTTGTCCACGGCGAGGAAGCGACGGCCGCTTGCGGCAGCCCGCACGAAGGCTTCCTGGACGAGGTCCTCGGCCTCGTCGAGGCTGCCAGTCACGCCGTACAGCTGCACGACGAGGCGCCGATAGCTGGCGTCGAACACGTCGCGAAGGGAGGTGCCGTCCCGAGGATCCGACGACCGCCCGAAGGTGAGGGCTTCCTCATCCATCGAACCTCCTGAGTCGGTGATGACCACAACGACTCATCACCGCACCACGGGGTTCCGTCCAGCGCCATCGCCCGGTGGGGTCACTTTCGACACGATTCCCGAGTCAGCGGGTCGGGGCTCCGCGAGGATGGTCCGGTGGCCCCCGTGATCGACATCCGCGACCTGCACGTGCGCTTCGGCGAGGTGGAGGCCGTGGCCGGCATCAA
>JBDSPC010000146.1:0-3748 GCA_039914485.1 Nocardioides sp. | reverse complement strand
ATGGCGTACGTCGTTGAACGCAGGACCATTGAGGGCACCTCCCGATTCCTGGCGAACTATCGGGATCCCGAGGGCCGGGTCCGTTCGGCTGGGACATTCCCTTCGCGGCGCGCGGCCGATCGGGCGGCCAACCGCGAGGAGCAACGCGTGCTGGCCGGCAACTGGCGAGACAGTTCCCTCGGTGCCGTGCCCTTCCAGCAGTACGTCGAGGTCAACTGGCTCCCGAGCAAGCACATCGAGCCGACCACGAAGGCCGCGTACGTCTCGAACCTCAACAAACACTTCATCCCGTTCTTCGGCGCGAGGCTGATGTACCAGATCACTCCGTCGCTGGTGCAGGACTGGGTCACGAAGGCGGCCGCCGACGGACTGTCGGCGAGGTCGATTCGGAAGTACCACACGATGCTGCACTCGATCTTCAAGCGGGCCGTCCGCGACCAGCTGATCGTCGGCAACCCGTGCGAGCACACCGAACTGCCCAAGGTGATCACGAAGAAGACTCGGACACTCACCCCCGACGAGTTCAGGGTCCTGATCGAGTCGATCCCCGACCAGCACCGGCTCATGGTCGAGACCGCTATTGAGACCGGCATGCGCTGGGGCGAGTTGATCGCACTTCGGCCGCGCCACATCGACTTCTTGCGGCGGACGATCACCGTTCAGGACACGATCATCGAGGTCTCCAAGACGCACTCACCAACCGGCGAGCGTTTCATCAACAAGCCGTACCCCAAGAACAACGAGCCGCGCACCCTCGCGGTACGACGAGACTGGCTCGACGCCGTCGCCAAGTACATGAATCTTCTCGACATCGATCGGGATGGCTTGCTCTTCACCACGACCGTTGGGACTCCGATATCGCGGAACACTTTCCGTACCCGGGTCTGGATTCCCGCTGTGAAGGCGAGCGGTATCTCCTTCGCCGTGCGCATGCACGATCTGAGGCACGCCCACGCCTCTTGGCTGCTCGCGGGTGGGTCAGACCTGAAGTCAGTGATGGACCGCCTCGGGCACGCCCAGATCCAGACGACTCAGAAGTACCTCCACGCCCTCGATGAGGCCGACCAGCGCAACCTCGACGCACTCGATCGGATGACCCGCCGACAGTGAGCGCTGCCCGAATGGGCATCATCTCTGCTCCACCTCGTGTCCGAGGCCGCGCGTGCCGGGGAGACTGTCGAGATCCACACCCGCGTCCAGACCCTGACCCCCCAGCGAGGTCGGCAAGCGTCTCGGCGTCTCCAGCTGCTCAGTCGTCGCCAGGACGAGGAGCAGAGCGTCGCCGTCCGCGGATAGCTGCCTCACGCGCTCCAACTCCGCCTAGGCCGACGCAGCGGACGGAATCGACCAGCCGCCGCAGCGGCCCTGTTCAGTTTCGTCGTCGCCTCGACGAGTCCCAGATCTGAGAGGCCGATCGGCGAGATCACGGCCCACGGCAGCGACCTGCGGCTGCGTACCCGTCGTTCGGTCGAGGGCAGACCGAGTGCGTCGAGCAGCCGGTTGGCTGTCTGACGTTCGACGTACCGCCAGGACTGCGGCGGCTCCAACCCGAACTCACGCAACGCGCTCAACGGGACGTCGGCGCCGCTACGCCGCGCGTTTGTCAGCTCGAGAGCAGAGGCGGTCTCGCTTCCCTCGAAGTACACGTTGAACTCTGCCCTGCTGACTCCTGCGGTGTCCCCAAACCTCTTCCAGATGTCCTCGGGGCTCGAGGTATGGATCTCCTTGAGCTGCGCCACCCCGAGAACAGCCTTGGCGGCTCCGGACCCGTAGATGATGACGACGTCGGGTTGGTCGCGCGGCGGTTTGCGACGCAGTTCGACCGTCTTCGTTCCCGCAAGAATCGCATTCGCGAACCTCGGCTGGATCGACATCAGCAGGCCGAACCGGTCATCGGACGAGGTGTCCTCCGGCTGGGTCGCTCCGGCAGGGTGCAGAGGGCTGCTCATTCGGGTGCACCCTCCTCGTAGACACGGAAGAAGTCTTCCTCGTCGATCTGTCGTGGTGACGGTAGCGGCTCCAACCGACTATTGATTGCCCGCAGCCGAGCCAGTGGCACCGGGCGGCTGAAAAACTCCGTGTCGCCGAATCGGACGGCCATCGCCTCGCCGCGCCTGGCCTGCTTCTGGATCTGCGAGATTCCAAGCACTCCCAGGTGCCGAAACCGGCCATGCAGCGTCGCAGGGTCAGCGACGACCACCTGGTCCAGCCGGGAGGCCGCGACGACGATTCCTTCGCCGCTCACGTACCAAAGCACCCGCCCTGGTGTATCCAGGACCGGAGGTGACGGCGCCCGGTAGTACACGTGCTGCCTGGAGAGGCCGAGAACCGGATCGCTGTCCCAGAGTCCAGTGTCTCGACCCAGGAGCGCGTCGGCCGGGGCGGGACGAATCGGAACCAAGAAGCACTTCAGTCCGGCGTCGCGAACTTTCAACGGCCAGTGCGACCGCTCCAGGGCGGCGAGCACACGTGCGGCAGGCAGCGAACCATCCTCTGCGGGCGCCATCCCGAGACGCGAAGCGACTTCTGTCCAGCGCAACACACCAGTGACCACCGCAGCGGCCCAGTCGTCACCGTGCTGCTGGAACCCGGACTCGGGAAGGGCGGCCAGCACCGCGGGGCTCAGGAACCGGTCGCGGACCACGACCAGCTCGATACCCGTCGAGACAGCTTCTTGCCGAAGTAGGTGGATGAGCTGGTTTGCCAGCGTTCGAGCGAGCGGAGAGCTCACCACCCGGAAGAACGACACCGACAACTCATCGGGTCCCACTGCGTAGAACAGCGCCGCCACGACCGACCCATCCGGGCCTCGAACCACGCGTCGAGCGACGGACCGTCCGGCTTCCTGTGCGGCAGCCCGCAGGATTGCGTTGAACTGGGTGCGACGTTCGTTGGCTCCGTGGTTTAGCAGGGCCCGCAGCTCGCCGTCGACCCTCGCGTCGCCTTCTGCGACTGTGAAACCGGTATCGCGCAGCCGCATCGGTGAGTAGTTTGCCGCGTCACGGATTTCGTCGAGATGGACGATCAGGTCGGCCGGGGTCGAGATCCAGATGTCGGTGAACGACGCTGCGGCAGCGCCCACGATACGGACGACGTTCTCGTCGCGCGTTGCGAACGCTTCTGCGCCGCCTACGGCCGCCTGCGCGACGAGCTGTGCGTCCGCGCTCAGGGACGGGTCGCGGGCAAGATCGTCCGCCGGTACGGCTCCGATGATCTGTGCGGTCAGCTCGACTGCGGGGTCGGGTCCGTCTGCGGGTGGGCGGCCGATGATCTGGTAGGACGCCTGCGCGGTGCCGAGGAGCCGTTGGCGCAGGGCGGCATCGTCGATCGCGTTGAACTCCAGCAGGTTCCCTGGGGTAAGGACGAGCTCGATGTCGTCCGCGAGCCAGTCCCCAGTGAGCGCCTGGGATTGCTCGGCGCGCTCTCCCCTGCCGTCCTCATGCAGGTCTCGGAACACGTTGGTGTCCATCGCGACGGGCATCCGAGCAGACTCGGCAGCCAGGGAGGAGAAGAGGTCGTCGTGCCCGTGGTCGCGCCACCATGCGGTGAGCAGGTGGCCCTCCTTGCTGCGGCCCGGCGCGTTCGAGCGCACCTCGAACCCAAGACGAGGCCACGCGTCTGTGGCCGGCCAGTCTCGGCGGCACCGCAATGCGATACCTTCACGGTCCGCATGCAGTCTGCTTAGCTCGTCGACCAGCAGCTGAGCGATTCCCCCGCGGCGAAGAGCCGGCTCAACGCACATCTGGAC
>JBDSPC010000100.1:0-5786 GCA_039914485.1 Nocardioides sp. | reverse complement strand
GACGAGACCGCCGATGAGGACTACCTTTCCGTCATGCGATCCAACCTGTCCGCGCTCGAGCAGGCGAACGACTGTTGAGCGGCCCCGTCCCTGTCGTCGAGCTCGAGAACGGCGCGGTCGTCATCGGCGGTCGCCCGATCCTGCGCGGCATCGACCTCACCGTCGGCGCGGGCGAGTTCGTGGCCCTGATGGTGGCGAACGGATCCGGCAAGTCCACCCTTGTCCGGGGCCTGACCGGGCTGCTCACGTTGACGACCGGGACCCTGGACCTCTTCGGCACCCGCCTGGAGCACTTCCACGACTGGCACCGCATCGGCTTCGTGCCCCAGCGCACCGGCGCCGCCGGCGGCGTACCCGCATCCGTGTGGGAGGTGGTCGCCTCGGGTCGGTTGACGCGGCGCCGGCTGCTGCGGCCGCTGTCGCGCAAGGACCGTGCGGCGATCGACGAGGCCCTCGCGGTCGTCGGCCTCGCGGACCTGGCCCATGACGGCGTCTCGAACCTGTCCGGTGGCCAGCAGCAGCGCGTGCTGATCGCGAGAGCCCTGGCCGGCGAACCTGACCTGTTCTTCCTCGACGAACCCACCGCGGGCGTCGACCTCCCCAACCAATACGCACTGAGCGACTCCCTGGCCGAGCTGAAGCGCCGTGGCGCGACCATCGTCCTCGTCGCGCACGAGCTCGGGCCGCTGGCCGGCCTCGTGGACCGGGCAGTCGTGATGCGCGACGGTCGGGTGGCCTATGACGGTGCGCCGCTCGGCGACCACGAGGTGCACAGCCCCGACTTCGGGGAGGCACACTCCCACCATCACGTGCGCCCCCAGGCACGCCACGACCACACGCCAGAGGTCCAGTCGCCACTCGACGCCGACTCTCGACGGCAGGGGCCCCACTGATGGACATCTTCAACTACCCGTTCATGCAGCGAGCGTTGATCGCCGCCCTGTTCACCGGTCTGGCAGCGCCGGCGGTTGGCACCTATCTGGTCCAGCGACGGCTCTCCCTGATGGGGGACGGCATCGGCCACGTTGCGGTCACCGGCGTCGCGCTGGGGCTGCTGACGGGCACCTCGCCCACCTGGACCGCGGTGGTGGTGGCGATCCTCGGCGCCGTCATGATCGAGGTGATCCGCGAGCGCGGCCACACCAACGGCGACGTCGCGCTCGCGCTGCTGTTCTACGGCGGCCTGGCCGGCGGAGTGCTGATCACCGGTCTCGCTGGGCAGAGTGCCTCCATCCTGCAGAAGTTCCTGTTCGGTGCCATCACCACGACCTCCGCGGCGGATGTCGTGGTGGTGATGGTCCTGGCCGCGGTAGTCATCGGCGTGTGTGTGGGTCTGGCGCCGCAGCTGTTCGCGGTCGCTCAGGACCAGGAGTTCGCCCGCGTCGCGGGGCTCAACGTCCGGGCGTACAACGTGCTGGTGGCCGTGCTCGCGGCTGTGAGCGTCACCGTTGCCATGCGCACCGTCGGTCTGCTGCTCGTCTCCGCCCTCATGGTGGTGCCGGTCGCGACCTCGCAGCAGGTCACCCGCTCGTTCCGGACGACGCTGGGGGCCGCGATGGTGCTGGGGACCGTGGCATCGGTGGGCGGGCTCGTCATCTCCGCGTTCGCGTCCGAACATGCGCAGGTCGCGCCCGGCCCCACGATCGTGCTGCTGTCGCTGGCCGGCTTCGCCGTGACCTGGCCCCTGGGTGTCTGGTTGCGGCATCGGGCGCAGCTGCACGCGCCCTTCCCCGCCGTACCGCTCGCCGAGCACGAGATGACCCCCGAGGAGCACGCACACGTCCACGGCGCCGACTGCGGGCACCAAGCCGTGAGGCACGGCGACCACGTCGACTATGTCCACGACGGCCACCGACACGCGCCCCACGGAGAGCACTATGACGAGCACTGATCGCGGCAGCACGGAGCGCACGCCGCTACGACCCACGCGCCAACGCACCGCCGTGGTCGAGGCGATGGCGTCCTTCGACGACTTCCGCTCCGCGCAGGACATCCACGACCTGCTCGGGCGCGGCAAGACGCCCGTCGGACTCGCCACGGTCTACCGGACGCTCAACGCGCTCGTGGAGGCCGGTGAGGTCGACATGCTGCGCACCGAGGACGGCGAGGCGATCTACCGCAGCTGCTCGGAGACGCACCACCATCACCTGGTGTGCCGCTCGTGCGGGGCGACCATCGAGGTCGAGGGTCCGGCCGTCGAGCGCTGGACCCGCACGATCGCCGCCGAGCACGGCTACTCCGACGTCTCGCACACGCTGGAGATCTTCGGGACCTGCCTCAACTGTTCCTGAGTCGTGCCGGGGTTTCGTGACGGCGCCAGCGCGCCTCCTCAACCTCCGCCGGACGGGCTGCGCGCCTCCTCAACCTCCGGGGGCAGGTCAGAAGTTGGGCTTGGCTCCGCCGTACCGACGATCGCGGCTCGCGTAGGTCTCGATCGCGCGCCACAGGTCGCGGCGGTCGACGTCGGGCCAGAGCACGTCGGTGAAGACGAACTCGCTGTACGCCGCCTGCCACAGCATGAAGTTGGAGAGCCGCTGCTCCCCGGAGGTCCGCCAGATCATGTCGGCCTCGGCGAGCTCGGGGACGTAGAGGTGGCGGGCGATCGCGCGCTCGTCGATCTTGTCCGGTTTGATCTTCCCCGCGGCGACCTCACGCGCGACCCCGCGGACGGCGTCGACGAGCTCAGAACGGCCGCCGTAGTTGACGCACATCGTCAGAGTGCAGACGTCGTTGTCCTGGGTGAGCTCCTCGGCGATCTTGAGCTCCTTGATCACCGACTTCCACAGGCGCGGCGCGCGCCCGGCCCACCGCACGCGCACGCCGAGCTCGTGCATCTCGTCGCGGCGGCGGCGGATCACGTCGCGGTTGAAGCCCATCAGGAAGCGCACCTCGTCGGGCGAGCGCGACCAGTTCTCGGTGGAGAAGGCATAGGCCGAGATGGCCTGCACGCCGATCTCGATGGCCCCCTCGACGACGTCGAAGAGTGACGACTCGCCCTCCTCGTGGCCCCTCGTGCGCGGCAGGCCACGGTCCTTGGCCCAGCGTCCGTTGCCGTCCATCACGATCGCGACGTGCCTCGGCACCAGATCGGCGGGTACGGCGGGTGGTCGCGCGCCGCTCGGGTGCGGGGTCGGCGGGCGGACGGCTCGGTTCACGAGGCGAACACTAACCAGAGGGGTGGGTCAGCGTTCGACGTACGCCATCGAACGCAGGCCGCGCTCGAGGTGCCACGACAGGTAGGCCGCGACGAGGGTGCTGGCCTCGCGCAGGTGGCGCGGGTCGGCGGCGCGGACGCACGCCCAGTCGCCGGTGAGCAGCGCCGACAGCACGCGGATGGTCTCGTGGGCGGGCGTGGCCGAGCCCGGGATCCTGCACGTCGTGCAGAGCACGCCACCGGCCGACGGGTTGAAGTAGCGGTGGGTGCCCTCGAGTCCGCAGCTGGTGCAGTGGTCGAAGGAGGGTGCGTAGCCGGACACGGCCAGTGAGCGGAGGAGGTAGGAGTCGAGGACCTGGCTGGCGGCCTGCTCCTCGGCGGCCATCGCGCGGAGCCCGCCGACGAGCAGCAGGAAGTGCTGGACCGAGGGCTCCTTCTCCTCGGTCACCAGGCGCTCGGCGGTCTCGAGCATCGCGGTGCCGGCGGTGTAGCGCTCGTAGTCGAGCCCGAGGCGGGCGTGGAACGGGTCGAGCGTCTCGGCCTGGGTGATCGTGTCGAGGTTGCGTCCCTCGGCGAGCTGCAGGTCGACGTGCATGAAGGGCTCGAGTCGCGAGCCGAAGCGGGAGGTGGTGCGGCGTACGCCCTTGGCGACCGCTCGGACCCGGCCGTGCTGGCGGGTCAGGAGGGTGATGATGCGATCGGCCTCCCCCAGCTTGTGGGTGCGCAGCACGATCGCCTCGTCGCGATAGAGAGGCACGGTGCCATTGTCCCCCATCGCCGGGTGAAGGGAGGGATCTCAGGTGGCGCGGCGGCGAGCCCGCTTCGGCGTCTCCCAGCAGGAGGTGGCGAAGTCGATGGCGAGCCCGGTGAGGCGCTCGGGGTGCGCGCGCCACTCGAGGATCGTGCGGGCGCGGACGAAGGTCGCGTTGGGCATCTCCTCGGCCACCATCGCGGCGTCGGCCGCGGGGTGGATCGGGTCGGCCGGGTGGCCGACGACCAGCGCCGGGACGGTGATCGCGCGCCGCTCCTTCGACGATGGTGCGACGCGGCCGAAGAAGAGGCCGTGCACGACCGCGGCCATCGGCTCGGCCCGCTGGTTGCAGGTGTCGAGGCCGATGCCGACCCAGAAGGGCACGATGCCGCGCGGGATCGGTCGGGTGACCCAGCGCAGGGCCGAGACGGTGATCGGCAGGAAGCGCGCGGTGAAGAGCAGCGGCCCGAAGGCGATCAGCCCGGCCTCGAGCGCATTGTTCAGGACGGGCATCTCCAGCAGCAGGCCCTTGACCCGGTCCGGGGCGATCACCGCCATCTCCAGGGACACGTTGGCGCCCAGGCTGGTGCCGCCGATGACGGCCTTCTCGGCGCCGAGGTGGTCGAGCAGCGCGACGACCTGCTCGGCGAAGGCCGTCATCGAGTAGACGAGCGGGTCGGCCGGCCGGTCCGATCGACCATGCCCGAGGAGGTCGAGGGTGACCACGTGCAGGCCGGCGCCGGCGAGCGCGCGCGCCAGCGGCTGGTGCATCCGACGCGGCATCAGCTGCCCGTGCAGCAGCACCACCCAGTGGTCGCCGGAGCCGTACTCGGTGTACTCGAGGCGGTCGCGACCACTGTCGGGGTTGCTGAGGAAGAACTGCCCAATGCGCTCGGAGACCAGCATGGCTCGAAATCTAGGCGACAACGAGCGCATGGGGCGAGACGTCCAGCAGTTGGCGCCTAGCTCGAAGCGCGGTTGATCGCGCTGATCACGGCCTTGAGGCTCGCGGTCACGATGTTGGCGTCGAGCCCCACTCCCCAGAGGATCTGCTCGCCGACCGCGCACTCGACGTACGCCGCAGCGATCGCGTCGCCACCGGCACTGAGCGCGTGCTCGTGGTAGTCGAGGACACGCACGTCGAAGTTGTCCGCGTCCGCGCGATGCACCTCGTTGATGGCGCCGACGAATGCCGAGAGCGGACCGTTGCCCTCGCCCGACAGGGCGTGCAGCTCGCCGTCGACGTAGACGCCGACGTTGAGCTGGTCCTTCTCGCCGGCCGCGCTCGAGGTGTGCACGGAGTCGAGCTTGAGCGGGGTCTCGCGCTCGAGGTACTCCGCGGAGAACGTCTGCCAGATCTGCTCGGGGCTGACCTCGCCGCCCTCGGCGTCCGTGTGCGCCTGGATGACCCGGGAGAACTCGATCTGCGCGCGCCGTGGCAGGTCGAGCTTGTGGTCGTTCTTGAGGATGTAGGCCACGCCGCCCTTGCCGGACTGGCTGTTGACGCGGATGACCGCCTCGTAGGAGCGGCCGACGTCCTTGGGGTCGATCGGCAGGTAGGGCACGGCCCACGGCTGGTCGTCCACGGAGACGCCGGCGCGCGCGGCGTCCCGCTCGAGCGCCTCGAAACCCTTCTTGATCGCGTCCTGGTGCGAGCCCGAGAACGCGGTGTAGACGAGGTCACCGCCGTAGGGGTGACGCTCGGCGACCGGCAGCTGGTTGCAGTACTCCACCGTGCGGCGGATCTCGTCGATGTCGCTGAAGTCGATCTGCGGGTCGACGCCCTGGCTGAAGAGGTTCATGCCGAGGGTGACCAGGCAGACGTTGCCGGTGCGCTCGCCGTGGCCGAAGAGGCAGCCCTCGACGCGGTCCGCGCCGGCC